>JBBQMI010000041.1:0-8679 GCA_038328825.1 Acidimicrobiia bacterium
CCCGCGCCGATCCGTGACGACCTCGACGTCCCGGTGATGGTGGTGCAGGCCGAGGGCGACGTGATCTTCTCGAACCTGCTCACCCGCCAGCCCGACACCGCCAAGTTCCGGGCGTGGGAGATGGCGGGAACATCGCACGCCGACTCGTACACCGCGTCGGTCGGCTTCGCCGACACCGGGAACGGCAGCGGGGCCGTCCAGATGTTCGGATACCTCCGGAACCCCCAGGACCTCACCTGCGCGAAGCCGATCAATGCGGGCCCGCACCACTGGATCCTGCAGGCGGCGTTCCACAACCTCGACGTGTGGGTGCGCACCGGCACCGCGCCGCCGGTGGGCCCGCTCCTCCAGGTCGCGTCGACGTCGCCGGTCGTGCTGGTCCGCGACGCGCAGGGGAACGCGCTCGGTGGTGTCCGTTCACCGCACGTCGACGCACCGGTCGCCCGCATCGACGGCATCAACTCGGGTGGGAGCTTCTGTGGGCTGTTCGGCAGCACCACGCCGCTCACGAACACCGAGCTGCTGGCGCTGTACCCGACCCACGACGACTTCGTGAATGCATGGGCAGCCTCGCTCTACCAGAACATCGTCGGCGGTTTCATCCTCCCTGCCGACGGGTGGGAGCTCCTGGCCGCAGCCGCGAACTCGACGGTCCCGAACTAGGCGTATTCTCGACGTTTCCGAGCCGTCTCTCGACGGCGGAGTGTCCCTGAGGCAGTTTCGCGCGGCAATAGCGCGCAGATGGCAGCTTCTGGGACACTGCAGGTGTGCGGAGGCAGGAGAGAACCGCGTCTCGGGCGGTGCGGCGGCTCGGGCCCGTTCCGGCGCTCGACGGTCTCCGGGGGGTTGCGGTCGTCCTGGTGATGATGTCGCACCTCCCCGTGGTCGTTCCGGCCGGCATCGCCGGGTACGTGATCACCGACTACGTCGAAGGTGGCTTCCTCGGCGTCGACCTGTTCTTCGTCCTGAGCGGTTTCCTCATCACCGCCCTGCTCCTCAAGGAACAGTCGAATCACGGCGCGATCCGACTCGCCTCTTTCTACGGGCGGCGCGCCCTCCGGCTCCTTCCTGCGCTCTACGTCCTGCTTGTCGTGCACCTGATCTACGCGAAGGTCGTGGGCCTTCCTCGCGACAACGAGCTGATGACGATCAGATGGGCGCTCGTCTACGCGACGAATTGGCAGGCGGTCTTCCACTTCTTCACGGTTGCCGAGGGCCTCGGCCATCTGTGGTCGCTCGCGATCGAAGAGCAGTTCTACCTCGTCTGGCCGCTGGTCCTCATCCTGTTCCTGAGCCTCCGGCGCAGCGCATCTGCGGTGACAGCAGTCCTCGTGACCGGGATCGCCCTTGTCGCGTTGCGCCGGTACGTCATGCTGTCCGCCGGCACCAGCACGTTGTTGCTCTTCCTCCGGACCGATACCCGCGTCGACTCACTGCTGGTGGGTTGCCTCCTTGCGTCGTTGTGGGTGCGTCGACGAACTCCGACGAGAGGTCTCGCGCCCGCCGCGTGGGTGGCTTCCGCGGTGATCGCGATCTGTGTCGCGTTTTCGAGCAGCGACAGCCGCTTTCTCTACGAGGGCGGGTTCACCGCATTCGCGATCGCTGCGGCGACCCTCATCCTCGCAACGGTCGACAGTGACTGGTGGGGGAACCGGCTGCTCGCGGTCGCGCCGCTGCGCCTTCTCGGTCGGGTGTCGTACGGGCTCTACCTGTGGCATCTCCCGATCTTCTTCGCAGTTGCTCGAGAGGGACAGGGCTGGTCGTCACTGACGCGAATCGTCGTGGCCGTGACGCTCACCGCCCTGTTCACGGCGCTCTCGTGGCAGTTGGTCGAGCGGCCGGCGCTGCGTGTGAAACGACGGCTGGAGCGTTCCTGAAGTCCGCCGTCGGTCCTACCGGCGGGCCTTTGCAGCCGCTGGTCCTCGTGGGTGGAGCTCAGCTCCGACAGGCTGCGCCGCTGCACGAGCCGAGCGCCTCGAGCCGGGCCTGCAGCGAGGCCGTGAGGGTGGCGTTGGCCGCGACCCCGGCCGGGGTGCTCATTAGGTTGTTCAGCTCGAACGGGTCGTTGACCAGGTCGTACAGCTCGTACTCGTGCACCGATCCGCCGTACCACTCGACGTAGAGCCACTGGTTCGTCCGCACGGCACGATAGGAGGGCACGAGCGTCAACGAGCCGGTCCTGGCGATCTCGGCCTGGACGTCGGCGAGGGTGTCGAGGTTGGGATTGCCGCCGCCGTAGGTGCCCCTGTACTGGATGAGCAGGTCGGAACGCCACCCGGACGAGTCGCCCTTGAGCAGCGGGACGAGGGAGCGTCCGTCGAGGTCGGGCTGGGGACCGGCGCCCGCGAGGTTGAGCAACGTCGGTGCGTAGTCGATGTTGGCCACCGTGTCGGTGTTGGTGCCGTGGGGCACGCCCGGACCCATCATGATCAACGGGACCCGGATCGACTCTTCGTAGGGAACCATCTTGTGGGAGAGCCGGTGCGAACGCCAGTTCATGCCGTTGTCGCTCAGGAACACGAAGATGGTGCGGTCCAGTTCGCCGTGCTGTTGGAGGCGCTGCACCACCGCGGAGACCATGTCGTCGACGGCCAGGAGCGATCCGAACGCGTTGCGGTACGCGTCGGTGGTGGCCTGGAGCGCGTCGGGCGAGTTCACCGGGAACCCGTCTCGCAGCCAGGTCGGCTTGTCGGAGACGTCGGCCTCGTTGAAGTTCGGGGATGTCGGCAGCGCCGCGTTGGCGAACGGGTTCGGCTGGTAGCGGGGTGGCGGAGCGAGGTTCGCGTGCGGGGCGAGCGTGTTGACCTGGAGGTAGAACGGCTTGGTGGGGTTCGCTGCCGCGCCGTCGATGAACGAGGTCGCGTGCTGCGACAAGACGTCGACCTCGTAGTCGGTGGGGTCCCAGCCGCGGAGCTCGGGGGTTCCGTTGTGGTTGGCGTAGTACCCGAACCCGTTCCAGAGTGGGCCGGTCTCGGTTCCGTACCACTCGTTCCATCCGGGAGGGACCGGGTCGGTGAGGGGGTTGTAGAGGTTGAGGAACTTGCCGAGGAACGCGGTGGTGTAGCCCTCGGCCTGCAGCCTCGACGCGATGTTGTCGTTGTTGGACGCGAGGGCCCCGAAGGACGAGTAGCCGCCATCCGGAGGCGAGTTGTCGTATACGCCGGTGTTCTGCGGGTAGCGCCCGGTCAACAACGACGTTCTCGACGGACAACAGGTCGGGTCGGTGGTGAACGCGTTCGAGAAGGTGAGGCCGGCGTCGGCGATCAACGCCTTCGTCTTGGGCATCGCGTCCCAGTAGGGCGTGGTCATCTGGTCGAGGTCGTCGACCTGGATCGTCACGATGTTGGGCCGGAACGCGAACGTGGGCTTGAACACCTTCCTCACCGTGTACGTACCGTCGCCGGCACTCGCCCAGATCTGGTGCGCGCCGGGGGCGAGGTCGCGGGTGTTCAGCGTGTAGGTGAACGGAGCAGTGGTGTCGGTGAAGACCTGCGGCGACCGGTAGTCGTCGAGACGGAAGCCCATCGCGCGCGGATTGAAGTTCGCCGGAGTCGCGGTGATCGTGAACTGGCCGGCGACCGGTTCCGCCTCGGACAGGCTGAAGACGATGGTGGGTATCGGTGCGCCCGGTGGCGGCGTCGGGTACACGAACTCGCAGGCCGACAGCACCATGACGATGACCACCGCGAATGCCACTCGCGCGCGCACGCCGCTCGCGGCACCGCGACGGCGCCCCCTGCGATCGCGCATCACGCATCCCCCACCCTCGAAGTGGCGAAACGGTACCAGAGAGCGCGAATCGAAGCCATCAGGGAGCGACGGAGGGACCGGTTTCCTCCGGGACCCCGATCACGAACGACAGGACGGTCCGGCGCAGGTGCTGAGCGATTCGAGGCGCGATCGGAACCCGTCGATGAGGGCGGCGTGCGCCTGGAGGCCCGCTTCGTCGGATGCGAGATTCTCGAGCTCGTAGGGGTCCTTGCGGAGGTCGTACAGCTCGTACTCGTGTTCGGGCCCGCGGTACCACTCGACGTAGAGGAACGACTTGGTGCGCAGAGCTCGGTAGCTCGGCGGCCCCAGCAGGTGGGTACCCCTGTCGGTGAAGACCCGGACATCGGCGTAGGTGTCGACCGTGTACCACACGTTGTAGGTGCCGTGGTACTCGATGAGGAAGTCGTCGCGCCAGGGCACGTGCCGGTTGTTCAGGAGCGGGACGAGCGATCGCCCGTCGAGGTCGCCGGCATCGAGGCCGGCGAGGTCGAGGACCGTTGGTGTGTAGTCGATGTGGGTCACGAGGGCGCGTTCGGTCCGGTGGGGAATCGAGGGGCCGGAGATCGCCAACGGCACCCTGATGGATTCCTCGTAGGGAACCTGCTTGCCCGTCAGCCGGTGCGCGCCGGAGCTGTTGCCGTTGTCGCTCGTGAACACGAAGACGGTGTTGTCGAACTCGCCGTTGGCGCGCAGTTTGTCGGCCAGCTTTCCCACCATGTCGTCGACCGCGATCAACGAACCCATGGCGGCCCGGTACCGCTTCGTCAGGCCTCGGTTTCCCGCCGCACCGAGCCGGGGCTTGCCCAGCCGTAGCCACGACGGCTTGTCGGAGACGTCGGGCTCGTCGTAGTTCGGCATTCGCGGCTGCGTGGCATTCCGCCATGGGTTCTTCGCGTCTCTCGGCGCGGCGTCGATCGGGGCGTGTGGGGCCGACGGTGAGAGGTAGAGGAGAAACGGCTGCTTGTCGTGCTTCTCGGTCGAACCGAGAAAGCGCTGCGCCTGGTTCGACAGCACGTCGGTCTGGTAGTCGGCGGGCTTCGACCCGTAGGTCTCCGTCTTGCCGTTGTGGTTGGCGGTGTAGGTGTAGCCGTCGAGGAAATCCCCGGCCAGGCCGAACCACTCGTCCCAGCCGACCGGGATGGCTTGCGGTGCGATTTCGTAGCCGTTGAGGTACTTGCCGAGGAACGCGGTCCGGTAGCCGGAACCGTGCAGTCGCGTGGCGAGGGTGTCTCGTTCCGCACCGGTTCGGACGAAGGTGGGGTACCCGCCGTCCGGGGGGGTGTGGTCGAACACACCGGTGTTGTGGGGGTACTTGCCGGTCAGGATCGATGCGCGCGCCGGACAGCAGATCGGGCTCGTGGCGAAGTTGTTGGTGAAATCGACACCGTGATCTCTGATGAGCTCACGCGTCTTGGGCATGGCCTTCCAGAACGGCATGGTGGTGTTGTCGAGATCGTCGGTGAGGATGAACACGATGTTGGGCCGGGTCGATGCCGACTTCGCCGAAGCGGGCTTCGAGCAACCAGTGAGCGACCCGACCAGACAGCCCACGAGCAGCAGCGCCGGGCCCCCGATGAGTACTCGTCTCGCTCGCGACATCCCCCGTGATCCCCCGTCTCCACGTGTCAGACGGCGGAAAGTACTCCAACCGCGAGAAGGTCGGGCATCGCCCCGGACCGAAGCTCCACGGTCGTGGCTCAGCGGAGGCCCAGATCGACGATCTCTCGCCCGTACTTCCCGGCGAACCAGACCGAGCCCTCAGGCGAGAAGTGGGCGCCGTCGGTCCTGACCGAGTCGACCCCGCCCAAGCTCTTGACCGGCGCACCGTGGGGGCACAGCACGGTGAACAGATCGAAGAACCGCACGTCGGGGCGGGCTTTCGCGAGGCGGCCGAGGATCACGTCGTTGGTGTATCGGATGCGTTTGGTGTCGAAGGAACCCCTCACGGGGGCGGGACCGAACGAGTACTGCACGCACGGGTTCTTCATCCACACCACCTTGGCGCCGCCTGCGCTCAGCGTGTCGTAGGCGCCGACGTACTCGCCGACCAGGTAGTCGTCGAACCGCGGGGCTCCGGGGCCGAGCACGCCCGGCCAGCCGTCGAGGCGGCGGTCTTGGAGATCGAAGATCGACGAGAACACGAGCACCACATCGGGGTCGACCTGTTTGACCGCGCCGGCAAGGCCGTCGACCAATCCCCGGCATTGTCTCGGCATCGGCGCCAGACGTCCCGCGGCATCGGGCGCCTCACCCTTGTCGGCGATCCCGCATCCCTCCGTCGCGCCCGACCAAACCACGACGTCGGAACCCTTCGCCGCCCAGCGCTCGAGCCCGTAGCTCATCGTGCGGGCGACCGAGTCGCCCACCACCATCACCACGGTCTTGCCGTTCGTGTCGGGCCTGTGGTGGAGCGAGAGGTCGTCGAGCAGCGGGCCGGTGGCCTGGCCGATGACGTCGCGACGGTACGTGTCGCCGCGTTCGCTCGTGACCCGCAGGATGGCGGGATAGAAGGGCGCGCGACTCTGCTGGACGGCCTCGGCCATGTCGGCGAGGGGATCCTGGCTCCATACGATCGTCGCGCCCCGCGCCGCGAGGAGGTCGAAGCCGGCGTTGAGCGCGGCTTCCGTCCATGCGGTCTGCGGCCCCAGGGCGGAGGCGCGCGAGAGAGCCGCGATGTTCTTCGAGGGCCAGCGGGTGACGTGGAAGAGCACCACGTCGGGGTCGAACTTCTCGATCAGCCGGGGCCACTCGTCGCGCCAGTTCGTGCAGACCGTCGGGGCCGTGCGCGCGACCCCAGCGCAGGAGAACGGCTTCGCGAACTCGACCCGGAGACCGCCGTTGCTCTCGTCGAGTTGACGCAGCGCGGGGATGAGCGTCGCTCCGCCTTCGTCGGCGACGACGAGCACGTCGAGTACGCCGTCGCCGTGCACGGCGGCCGTCGGTGTCGCGACGGGCGACTCGCCGAGGCCGGCAAGGTTGGTGGGGACGTCGCGCTGGCCCACGGTGACGGCTCCGACGAGGATGAGGCCGGCGGCCCCGAGCGGGATCACCCACCGGATGTTGGGGGAGAGCCCGCGCAACGCGCCGCGCCGGACCGGCATCTCCAGGAAGTGGTACGACACGATCGCGAGGCCCACGGTCACGGCGACCCGCAGGAACAGGAGGGGCCACCGGTCGAGACCGGTCCGGTCCTCGGTGAGCCAGAGGAACAGTGGCCAGTGGAACAGGTAGACCGCGTAGCTGATGATCCCGAGCGCGCCAAGTGGGCGGAGCGACAGCGCCGCGGCGACCGGTCCTCGGTTCCCGAGGACGCTCAGGATCAGCCCGGCCGACGCCGACGCAACGATCAGGAACCCACCGCGGTAGAGGAGCGCGTCGGTGAGGGTGAGGTGGGTGAAGGCCCAGAGGAGGAACAGGGCGGAGGCGATGCCCAATGCGGGGAGCGCTCGGCGGAGCCGACCGGTGGCGGGCAGCGGCCGGGCGTGGAGGACGACCGCGAGCAGCGCGCCCACGAGGAGCTCGGCGGCACGGGTGTCGGTGCCGTAGTAGAGGCGGTCGAGGCTCGCGCCCCGCTGGAAGAGCAGGACCATGGTCGCGGTCGATGCCACTGCGCCGGCGGCCAGGACTCCGGCCGTGACCTTGAGCGATTGCCGGCGTCGGAGCAACAACAGGAGCACGAGCGGCATGACCAGGTAGAACTGCTCTTCGATCGCCAGCGACCAGAAGTGCTGCACCGGCGACGGCGCGGTGAAGAGGGCGACGTACGACCGGCCGCTCAGGATGAAGAACCAGTTGGTCACCTGCGCGAGGGCCGACGCAACGGCACCAGGGAGGTCGGAGAGCTGTTGGCGGGTCGCGACGGTGGCTCCGAAGACCAGGACTCCGGCCAGCGTGACGTAGGCGGCGGGGAGCAGGCGCCGGTAACGCCGGGCCCAGAAGGAGCGGAGGTCGATGCGGCCGGATCTGCGCTGGGTACGCAGGAGCATCGACGTGATCAGGAACCCGGACAGCGTGAAGAAGAGTGAGATCCCGAGGAACCCACCTCTCATCCAGGGGATCTCGCCGTGGTAGAGGAGCACGACCCCCACGGCGATGGCGCGGAGCCCGTCGAGCCCGCGCACGTGGTGCCCGAGCGCGCCCGATCCGTGGGCTCCCTCGGCCGTCGGCGAAGGCAGCGGCGTCCCTTCCGTGAGAGCGGACATTTGGAAAACGTTAGCTCCCGGGCTCCTGACCGGAGGGTCGGCCGAGGGGCCGCGTTCCCCGACTTTTCGCCGTCGGCTCGACGCGCCGGAGCTGCTCGGGCCGCTCTCCGAGCGGAGTGGTGCCTTCCTCCGGAGTCAGCTGAGGTAGCCGAAGAAGTCGGTCCAGGTGTCGTCGAGGCGGAAGCTGTCGCGGGGGAGCTCCGCCGAGCCGCGACGCGCGGTCAGCCACTCACCATCGATCCGCACCTCTTCGATGACATCGGGGCGTGTCGCCCCGATCATCATCAGCTCGACGGCCAGGTCGGCGAGGGGCCGGCTCTGCCGGATCGATGAGCCCTCGAGCGCGCTGAGATCGGCCCGACCGGCGACCGCGACCAGGCGTTCGAACAGATCGAAGCCGGCATCGGACTCATCCCAGACGGCCTTCGAGGCGACGTCGGTCAGACTCGCTGTGACCTCCTCGGGAAGCTCGTGGTCGGGTGCGTTCAGGATGTGGAGCATCTGGGTGACGGCGCCGAGCCGTTCGGAGACGTCGAGCGCATCGGGGAGGACGCGCGCGAGGTGGGCTGCTGCGATGCACTCCGAGCTCCAGTCCTCGATCACGAAGAGTCCGCCCGGCCGGAGGCGTGGGAACAACACCTCGAACGAGGTGCGGGTGGGCGCGAGGATGTGGGAGGCGTCGTCGAGGACCAGATCGAGCTCGGCC
>JBBQMI010000042.1:0-8612 GCA_038328825.1 Acidimicrobiia bacterium
GCGCCACCATGCCGCCGAGATCGCGGGCGACGAGCTGCGCGCCGTAGCAGATGCCCAGGATCGGGACACCGGCTTCGTAGACCGCGGTGTCGATCGACGGTGCGCCGTCGACGTGCACCGACGCAGGTCCACCCGAGAAGACGATCGCCTTCGGGTTCTTGGCGAGCATCTCCGCGACGGGCATCGTGCGCGGGACGATCTCCGAGTACACGTGCGCCTCGCGCACGCGCCGGGCGATCAGCTGCGCGTACTGCGCACCGAAGTCGACGACGAGGACGAGGTCGTGCTGGGCGTCGGCTCCGCTCACCTGGTCAACACGTTCAGCGGCCCATGCCGATGTTCTGCGCGCGCTGCAGCGACTTCCCTTCGGTGAGCAGCGACGGCGCGATCATCACCTCGGCCTTCTGGAACTCCTTGACCGTCTCGTAACCTGTCGTGGCCATCGACGTGCGGAGCGCACCGAAGAGGTTGAGCGTGCCGTCGTTGTCGTGCGCAGGACCGACGAGGATCTCCTCGAGCGTGCCGTGCTGGCCCGCCTGCACGCGCGCACCGCGCGGCAGGGTCGGGTGGAACGTGGCCATGCCCCAGTGGTACCCGCGCCCGGGTGCCTCGTAGGCGCCCGCGAGCGGCGAGCCGAGCATCACCGCGTCGGCGCCGCAGGCGATCGCCTTGGCGACGTCGCCACCGGTACGCATGCCGCCGTCGGCGATCACGTGCACGTAGACGCCGGTCTCGTCGAGATGACGGATCCGGGCGCCCGCGGCGTCGGCGATGGCGGTGGCCTGCGGGACACCGATGCCGAGCACACCGCGACTCGTGCACGCGTGGCCCGGGCCGACACCGACGAGCACACCGACGGCGCCGGTGCGCATGAGGTGCAGCGCCGTGGAGTACGACGCGCAACCGCCGACGATCACCGGGATGTCGTACTCACGGATGAACTTCTTCAGGTTGAGCGGCTGCCGCGACGGGTCCTTCGACACGTGCTCGGCCGACACGACCGTGCCCTGGATGACGAGCACGTCGAGCTCGGCTTCGAGGATGTGCTTCGAGTACTGCTCGACGCGCTGGGGCGTCAGCGACGCACACGACGTGACACCCGCGGCCTTGATCTCCTCGATGCGCCGACCGATCAGCTCTTCCTTGATCGGCTCCTCGTAGATCTCCTGCATGCGCCGCGTGGCCTTCTCGGGCTCGAGCGTGGCGATCTCGCTGAAGACCGGTTCGAGATCGTCGTAGCGCGTCCAGAGACCTTCGAGGTTGAGGCAACCGAGCCCACCGAGCCGACCGACTTCGATCGCGGTCGCGGGCGACACGACGCCGTCCATCGCCGCGGCGATGAGCGGGAGCTCGAAGTTGAAGGCGTCGAGCTCCCAGGTGATGTCGACGTCTTCGGGGTCGCGCGTGCGCCGGCTGGGCACGATCGCGATGTCGTCGAACCCGTAGGCCCGTCGTCCGCTCTTGCCGATCCCGATCTCGACTTCCAAGGTGGCTCCCCTGCGCGGTCGTGCTCTCCGAAGGCCTTGAGTCTACTTGCCGCTCTCCGGCGCGCAGACCTGGGAGCCGTAGGCGCTGATCTTGTCGGTGGCGTTCCGCGCGGCGGTGTCCTGGAACTGCTCGCGAGCGGACTGGGGCACCGCGCTGAGCACGTAGCCGGCGGCGTCGAACGCCGGTGTGATGCCCTCGATCCGTTGGCGCAGGATCGTGAGCGAGTGGCGGATCTCCGGTGGCGCCTCCGACTCGAGCTTCACGACACCCGCGGTGAGCGCGGCCCACCGCGTCCGCAGCTGGTCGGGGGTCGTGGTCGGGGCCACGACGTCGGCGTAGCTCGAGCTGAACGTCGCCAGCCCGGCGCAGAAGGCCTTGCTCCCGACGCCGGAGAAGTCGAACGTCGTGCTCGTCGTCGACGACCCGGACGTGTCCGAGTCGCTGCTGCACGCGGTTCCGATCACGAGCAGCGAGAGAGCGACCATGATGAGCACCCGCAATCGCGCGCTCCGTGACAACGGAAATACCGACCTTCTATGCACTGAGATCCCCATAACCGGGCTTATCGCCCTCGACGTCGAGCAAGCGGGCAAGGAAGCTGCGCAGGATGCGCGCGGTCGCCCCCCACACCGTCTCACCTTCGAGCTCGAAGAACACGACATCGAGCTCGGTGAACGGTCGCGCCTGCGACACCTGGCCCTCCGAGACGGGGAACGTCCAGTGCTCCTCGCGGTACGTCGCGTCGTCGAGCAGCTCCGCGAGCGGCACGTCGAAGACGCGCACCACCTCGCGTGGGTCGGCCCGCAACTCGGGACGACGGGCGAGCAACCCGACGAACGGATCGATCACGAAGCGCGAACCCACCGTGCCGAGTCGGTCGAGCGCAGCGACGACCTCGACGTCGGCGGGGTGGAGACCGATCTCCTCGTGCGCCTCGCGCAACGCCGCGTGGCGCGGCGACGCGTCGATCCCGGGCTGCACCTTCCCTCCGGGGAACGCGATCTCACCCTGGTGCGACGGCATCGTCTCGGGCCGTTTCGTGAGCACGACGTGCACGTCGCCGTCGTCCTCGAAGAGCGGGATGAGCACCGCGGCGTCGCGACTGCCCGGCACGACGATCGGCTCCGCGAGCGGCGCCGCGAACGCTCCGGAGCGCTCCCTGATGCGGTCGAGCGTCAGATGACGCGCTTGCGGCGAGAGGCCCGACCAGGGCGCGGGACCCGACACCACGAACGAGGCCGGTCGCGGGATCCGTTGCTGTCCGCCGCGCGGTCCGGCCGGTGCTGTCATCCGTCGAAGGATATGCCGACCGTTTCCCGCCTTCGGACACATCGAGGCGACCCGACGCCTTCAGGATCGCGGTCGATTCCGCCGATACCGGGTCGGTGATCGAGATGAGGAGCGCACGGACGCGCCTGCGATGGTCCGAATGGACGGATCTGCGGTCCCCGACGATCGGGGTCCTGCTCGCGGCCGCGGTCGTGGCCACCACCGCACTCGCGGTGTGGGCGGGAATCGTCTGGCGGCCCCTCGGGGGTCCCGGGTTCACGCCGGTGCTGCCTGCGGCGGTGCTCCTCGCCACCTTCGTCGGCTGGAACCAGCTCGGCCTGTCGGCTTCCGACCTGCGGATCTGGCGCGAGACCCTGCTCGTGATCGCCGGCCTCTTCGCGGTCGTGGGCGGCATCTATCTCGCCGGGCCCGGCTCACCCCGTGAGCTCCTCGCCTTCGGTGTTGGTTCGCTCGAGGAGGAGCTCGTGTTCCGCTTCGCCGCGCCGCTCGCGCTCGGCGGCCTCACCGCGTGGGCGCTCGGTCGGCCCGCGGGCGACGTGCGGGCCTGGGGCGACGGGCCGCGCGCCGTCGCAGTGGTCGGCGCCGCGGTCACGTTCACCTGCATGCCCGGCCACCTCGCGCAGGTCAGCGGGCCGCTCGAGATCGTGCCGGTCCTCGCCATCGCGATGCTGCTCACGGACACCGTGCTGCGCACCGGCGCACTCGTGCCGGGGATCGCGGTCCACGCGCTGCTCAACGTCGCGACGGTCGCCTACCTCGCCGGCGCGATGCCGAATCCCCTGTGGGCCGCGACGGTCGTGCTGGGCCTCGGCGCTTACGCGTGGGGAGCCGAGCGCGCGGGCCGCCGCCTCGGCCGCATGGCGCCCGTCACGACCTGACTGGCCCGACCTCGACGTTTGCAGATCTCGTCGCGCCCAGCGCGATCAGTTCGACAATCGTCGGGTTTCGAGTGTCGCGCGGACCATCTGCACCACGTCGCTCGGTCGTTCGACCACATCGCGCCACGAGAAGTGGAGCACGAGCCAACCCTCGGCCGCGAGCTTCGTTCGGCGCGCGAGGTCGCGCTCCCAAGCCGACCGGCCGCCGTGCCATCGGTAGCTGTCGGCTTCGATTGCGATCCTCTGGTCTGGATACGCAAGGTCCGGACGAGCGACGGTCCGGCCGTGCCCACGCACTTCGAACTGCGCGACGGGCCCGGGGAGGCCGGCCCGAAGCAGCAACGCGTCGAGTCGCCGTTCGAAACGACTCTCGCGCGGTCTGGCTCCCTCGAGGCGACGCTCGAGCACCTCGGCGAGCGTGCGCGCGTTGCGGCGCCCACGCCGACCCAATCGGTGGAGGGTCGCGAGCACGCGGTCGGCCCGCGTGAGCCCTTGTACGAGCGCGCTGTCGACCACGCCCTCGATACGGGAGCGAGCCAGCGCTCCCGCGAGCGCGACCAGGGTGGCATCGATGCGGGTCACCGGGATCGCGTCGATGACCGTGCGATCAACCGGATCGACCACGACCGCCCGGTGCACGAGCACCCCTCGGCGACGCGGTGCGTATCCGAGCGGGACGGTCAGCTCGAGCACTCCCGAGTCGACGCCGTCGAGCCCCCAGAGCTCTCCGGCGGAACGGTGCGATGCGACAGCCGCATCGCCCGCCGACAGCACCGCCGCGAGCAGTTGTCCACGCCAGGTGACCGGGGCACCTGCAACCCGCACGACTCCGGGATGGCACGGGATGAGCAAGCCGGATTCCGTCCGACGGTGGACCGCCGACGGCGAGAGTCCCGCGCCGATCGCCTGCGAACGGCGAACGACGCCGTGTTGGTCGGCAGCCGCGAGCGCGACATCCCTGTCCTTGCGCATACCGGAAAGTGAACCACCTCCCTGTGACACTCACCCTCAGGCCGACGTTTGTGCATTCGGGTTCGCCTGGCGGGATCAGAGCGACAATCGTCGGGCTCGGGCGAGGGACGGGACGGTGCTAGGAGGCGAGCGCCTGTTGGCGCTGGACGAACGCGGCGTGCTCGTGGGGCTGGCGGATCTCCTTCGGGAACACCGAGTGGGCGACGGCCTCGTCGTAGGAGACGAGTCCGGCGGCGACGAGCTCCGACAGCGAGCTCTCGAGCGTCTTCATGCCGTCCTTCATGCCGGTCGCGACCACGTTGCGGATCTGGTGGGTCTTGCCCTCGCGGATCAGGTTCCGCATCGCGTTGTTGGCGATCAGCACCTCGAACGCCGCGGTCATGCCCTGGTCGGTCTTGGGGATGAGCCGCTGCGACACGACACCGGCGAGGCAGGCGGCGAGCTGCACTCTGATCTGCTCCTGGCGATCGGCCGGGAAGACGTCGGAGATGCGGTCGATGGCCTGGGCGGCGTCGTTGGTGTGCAACGTCGCGAACACGAGGTGACCGGTCTCCGCGATGGTGAGCGCGAACTGGATCGTCTCGAGGTCGCGCATCTCACCCACGAGGATGACGTCGGGGTCTTCCCGCAGCGCAGCGCGCAGCGCGTGCTGGAACGAGTCGGTGTCGGTACCGACCTCGCGCTGGTCGACCGCGGAGCGCTTGTGGCTGTGCACGTATTCGATCGGGTCCTCGATCGTGAGGATGTGGCACGCCCGGTGGTCGTTGATGTGGTCGATGATCGACGCGAGCGTCGTCGACTTCCCGGAACCGGTCGGGCCGGTCACGAGCACGAGACCCTGCGGCAGACCCGAGAACTGCGTGATCCCGCTGGGCAGGCCGAGCTCCTCGAAGCTCGGGATGTGGTACGGGATGACGCGCAGGCTCATCGCGAGCTCGCCCTGACGGTGGTACACGTTGCCGCGGAAGCGACCGTTGTCGCGCCACGCGAACGAGAAGTCCACCTCCTTCTTCTCCCGTACCTCGTCGGCGAGATCACTGCCGATCGTCTTGATGATGAGCTCCGTCGCGTCGGTGTTGCTGTAGCGCGGCGTGTTCTCGATCTCGACGAGGTGACCCTCGACCCGGACGCGCGGCTGACTCCCACCGGTGATCAGCAGGTCGGTCGCGCCGTTGTCCCACAGCACGTCGAGGTACTGGTCGATCGGGGTGATGTCGATGGAGTTCATGGTCCTTCTCCGATTGCTGGAATGGCTCCGATGGCTGGGACGGTTAGTCGACGGTCCACTGGGTGACCGTCGTGGGGAACAGGTTCGTCGCGGGATCGACGGATCCCGAGAACGTGACCCAGGCGGTCACGCGCTTCTTCCAGGCGCCACCGCAGCTCACCGGCGCGCCGCCGGTGCCCACGCACGCCTCGAGCCTCACGTCCCGCTGGAGCACGCTGGTCGTCCCGCCGTTGCAGGCCGCGCCCTCGCACAGGATGGTCGACTGCGTGTAGTTGGGCGCGAGCTTGAAGCCCTTGAACCGCAGGTGCCGGCTGATGATCCCCCGCCCGAACAGCGGGTAGTTCACACCGGTGTAGCAACCGGAACCGACGGTCGTCCCCGAGCTCGACGAGCAGCTCTGGCCCACGGTCTGGTTGGTGGTCGTGCGGGCGCCCTGGTCGTCGACGTCGACTGCCGCGCCCGGTGTGTACACCGTGCCCCGGATCGACGTCTGGGCGTTCGCGCTCCCGCTGACGTTGCCGGTGGTGAAGCCGAAGAACGTGCGGCGGTACTCGGCGGAGTCCCACTTCCACACGGCGCAGTCGCCGGCGCGGGTGTCGAGACCGATGTGGCTCACCGAGCCGTAGCCGTTGTCGTACTTCGGCTGGATGGTGACGCACCCGCTCTGCGGCATGAGCACGTTGGTGCTCGCGGTCGACGGCTGGAGCGTGACGACGAGCTCGATGCCGTCGAGGCTCTCCTGCTGCGTCGGCTTCGCGAGACCCGAGAACGTCGCCGACGCGCCGCTCAGCTGCTGGGCCGACGTGCCGGCGTCGTTGAAGCAGGAGGTGAGGTCGATCTCCTCGGCGACGGGACCGTCCTGGGCGCGGGAGAAGATGTTGAGGAAGTCCCAGAAGTTGCGCTGGAACAGCCCGAGGTTCGTCGCCGTGCCGCAGCTCTGACCGAGCCCGTTGGTGAACGACGCGGTCGGCGCGGGGTTGCTGTTGAAGTTCGTGCCGCCGTTGGCGTACGTCTCGGTGTGGCTGACCCGGGCCACGACGCTCTTGACCTTCATCCCGTTCGGGATCGTCGTCCCCGTGAAGCCGTTGAGCGTGAGCGCGCCGGTCACGTTGTAGGTGACGGTCAGCGACATGCCCGAGAGCGAGAAGTTCCTGGTTCCGCTCGTCCGGTTCGCGGTGTACTTCATCTGCGCGCCGTTGACCTTGGCCGCGGTGTTCAGGCAGCTCGACGGGAGGTTGACGGTCTGGGAGAAGCCGTTCGTCTGGCTCGTCGTGAGACCGACCGCGTTGCAGGGCGCGCTGCCGTCACCCGGGATGACCACCAGGTTCGCCGACGTGCTGCTCGAGTTGTCGACCTGGTGCTTCACGGTGACCGATGCCGCGGTGGGCACGGCGGTCGTCGGGATGGTCGGGTAGCCGCCGAGCGTGAGGTTGGAGGTCGTCTTCGTGGTTGTCAGCTGCGAGGTCGCCGGTGACGCTCCCGCGATGTTCAACGCGTTGTTCTTGTTCATCCAGTCGTCGACGGCGGCCGTCTGACTGCTCGTGGCCAGCGTCGCCGGCGTCAACGTGACCGGACCCGCGGGACCGGCGAGCATCGCCGTCTTCAGCGACGGCGCCTCGCCGATCGCGAGCGCATCGGTCGGAGTCGTGAAGACACCGGCCGCGTCGGTGACCGTGGTCGGCTTCATCGTCGGGGTCGGAGCGACGCCGTACACCGCGATGCGCTGCGCGGTGTAGCCGTTCTGGCCCGGGACACCGGGCGACGGGCCGGCGCAGAGCTCGACGGTCCCGTCGGGCTGGTAGATGCGGCTGTCGCCACCGAAGACCCACTGGACGCCGGGCTTGGTCTCGTCACACGCCGGCCGCGACGCGTTCCGCCGCGTCGGGTCGGGGTCCGATGCGGAGAACTTGTTGTTCGCGGCGCCGAGCACCGGGGCCCGACCGGGCGCGGGCTGGTGGACGACCGTGAGGGTCGCGCCGTCGAGGTTCGCGGTGACCGATGCGCCACCGGGCGGGTTCGCCAGGTACTGGAAGGCGACGCCGTTCACCTTCGCCGGCGTGTTCAGGCACGAGGTGACGTCGATCGTGTCGGTGGTGGTCGTCGCGTGCGCAGGCACCGGGGTGGCCGCGCAGGCTCCGCTCCCGCCCGGGGTCAGCACGGCCTGGCTGGTGACACCACTCGACTCGTCGTGGGCGATCGTGAGCGTCGCGCTCGTGATCGTGTTGGCGGCGGGAACCGTTCCACCGAAGCCGCCCAGGTTCAGGGTCTTGGTGCCACCGACCGTCGACCTCACCACGATCGAGGCACCGTCGATGCTCGCCACGGCGCTCTGCGCAGTGCCGTTGGCGGTGAGGCGCGCCTGGTACTGGTACGTGGCGCCGTTCGCCTTGACCGGGGTGTTCAGGCACGAGGTGACGTCGATCGCGTCGGTGGTGAGCGTGGCCTGCGGGGTCAGGGCGATCGCGGCGCACGCCGAGGCGCCACCCGGGGTGATGACCAGCGTCGGGCTCACAGCCGAACCCGTCTCCTGGTGGGCGATCGAGAGCGTCGCGTTGTTGATCGCGTTGCCGGCGGTCGTGGGGACCGCGGGGCTCGGGCTCGAGAGGGTGAGGGTTCGGGCGGTGGTGTTGGTCGACAGCCAGTCGATCCGCATCCCGTCGAGCGTCGCCACCCCACTCTGCACCGCACCGTTGTCGGTCAGGTTCACCACATACTGGATCGTCGCCCCGTTGATCTTCGCCGCGGAGTTCAAGCAC
>JBBQMI010000043.1:0-8607 GCA_038328825.1 Acidimicrobiia bacterium
GCGTCTCGTCGGGGATCGACATGGCGTTGACCCTGGCGGCCGAGATCGCCGGCCCGGAGGTCGCGCAGGCGATCCAGCTCGCGATCGAATACGACCCGCAGCCGCCGTTCGACGCCGGTTCGCCGGCCAAGGCCCCGCCGGAGATCGTCGAGCTCGTGAAGGCGCTGGTCTCGGCCGAGGCGGCCGCGAAGCCGTGACCGAGCGGCCGCCTCAGGCGAAGTCGGCGCGCAGGACGCTGTCGCTCGAGTGCCGGGTGTCGCCGTTGTCGGGTTGGAGCGAGATGTCGACCGTGTCGTAGCCCTCGAGGAGGCTGCCCGGGAGGCGGTAGGTGCCGTGACCGTCGGGCGGCAGGACGCCGACGGGGAGCATCTTTCCCGTGCGCCGATCGAGGAGCCAGACCTCGTAGTAGCTGTCGGGCGGCGCAGATGCGAGCGACGTGTCGATCGCCATCGCCTGAGCGCGTCCGACCTCCCGCATCGCGACGGAACCGCGTGCGGTCTGACCCGAGACGGGCGCGAGCGCGACCTTCGCGTCGGGACGGTCGCTCCCGCCGTTGGCGAGCAGTACCGCCGTCGTGACGAGGCCTGCGAACACGAGCGCCACCGCGGCGGCGATGAGCGTTGTCGTGGGCGACCGTGACCGAATCCGCTTCGCGTGGGTGTCGATCGGGACCGGTGGAGCGGCTGGCTGCTCGTCGACCGACGCGGCCGACTGGTCGAGGCGCCGCATCACTGCGATCCCGGCGGCAACTTCCACCAGCTCGTCCCGACAGTCGGGACACGCTCGGAGATGACCGGTGACGACCCGGATCGTGTCGAGGTCGACCTCTCCTGCGAGCACTGCCGGGAGCTCCTCCTCGATGTGGATGCCCGGCCGGGCGGGTCGATCGTCGTTCGACGTGCTCACGGTCCCTCCGCTCCCAGGACGATCTCGTGGTGGGGTACGAGCGTCGCCGCGAGCTTGCGCAACGCCCGGAAGGATCGCGCCTTCACGGTTCCGAGCGGTACACCGAGCTGTTCGGCGATCTGTGGTTGGGTCATGTCGTGGAAGTAGGCGAGCTCCAGTGTCTCGCGTTGCTCCGCCGGCAGTGCGTCGAGCGCGTCGCTGAGCTCCGACGCTTCCGCGTGGACGTCGGTGAAGTGCCGCCGACCGTCGGCCCGGGCGGGCGGCAACTGGGCGACCGGTTGCGACAGATCTCGCGAGCTGCGCCGAAGGTGGTCGATCGCGCGCCGCTTGGCGATGGCGAGCACCCACGGCTCGAGGCGCCGGTCGCCGTCGAACTGGGACCGGCTCCGCCAGACCTCGAGGAAGACCTGCTGGCGGATGTCCTCGGCTTCGTCGCGCGGGACGAACCGCTTGACGTAGGCGAGCACCATCGGCCCGAGCTCCCGGTAGCACTCACGGAAGGCCTCGGGGTCCTCGGCCAGTCGAGGGCCGAGCACGTCGGTATCTGTATCTCCTGCCCACACCCCCGTTCTTCGGAGCCGGGACCCGTTCCGGTTGCCTCGGCGCCGAGAAATCTGCCGGTCGGCGATCGACGTGCAACCGCAGGAGGCCCGTGGGCGAAGAACCGGGCACCACTGGCCCGCCGGGTCGGCGGTCCGACGCAATCGAACGACCGAACGAGAGGGAGTATCCCGATGGTGCGAAAGATGATGGCGGTGTGCCTGGGTCTGGGGTTCCTCGCCGTGCTGGCGATCCCCGGCACGGCCGGAGCTGCCGGTACCGACGGCACGGTGTACGTGGTGCACGGAATCCCCGGTGTACCCGTCGACGTGTACGTGAACGATGCCGAGACCCTGCCCAACTTCCAACCCGGGACGGTTGCGGGGCCCCTCACGCTTCCCGCGGCCGACTACACGATCAAGATCCTGAAGGCCGGTGACCCGGCGACCGGGACACCGGTGATCGAGAAGAAGGTGACGTTGCCGGCCGGCGCGAACGTGAGTCTCGTGGCCAACCTCGACGCCTCGGGCACCCCAGTGCTCTCGGTGTTCGTGAACGACACCGCAGCGGCTCCGGCCGGTGAGGGTCGTCTGGTGGTGCGCCACACCGCAGCTGCTCCCGCGGTCGACGTGCTCGCGAACGGTTCCCCTGCCTTCACGAACCTGTCGAACGGTCAAGAGGGCCAGGCGAACCTGCCTGCCGGCACCATCAGCGCTTCGGTGGTCGCAACGGGCACGACGACGCCGGCCCTCATCGGCCCCGCCGACGTGCCGGTCGAAGCCGGGATGGCGACGGTCGTCTACGCCGTCGGAGCCCCGGCCAGCGGCAGCACCGCCAGCACGCTCGGCGTGGTCACGCAGCAGATCCCGCTGAGCGCGTCTGCGATGAGCGTCAACACCGGGACCTCCGGTCTCCTCGCTGGTGACTCGGGCGTCCCGACGCTCGCCATCGCCGGCATCGTTGTCGCCCTGTTCGCGCTCGTGGCCTCCATCGGTGGCCTCCGCCGGGCGCGCACTTCGGCCTGAGGTCATTCGGGGGCGGGCACGTCCAGCCCGCCCCCGAGTCCTCGGTTCCACGACCGATGCCACCCGAACCCGAAGTTGTGGTCGACGCCACGACCGGCCGACACGGCTGGTCGCGGATCTCGATGGTGACCGCCGCGCTCAGCGCGGCGGTCATCGTCGCGATCGTCGGGTTCCTCGTGATCCGGGACACATCACCCCGGGTGACCCCGGCGGGAACGCTCGCGACGCGACCGCGTGTCACCCTGCCCACGGCCCCTCCGGCGCCCTATCCGACTTCGCCCCCGGCGACGCTGTCCACCCCGGTTGCTCCTGCGACCCTGGCGCTGCCGTCGATCGGCGTCGGCGCACCGATCGAATCCGTCGGCGTCGTGCCCGGGACCAACGAGATCGAGGTGCCACCCATCGATCGGGTCGGGTGGTACCGGTTCGCCGCAGCCCCGGGAGCTCCGGGCTCGGCGGTGCTGCTCGGCCACGTCGACGGTGAGGGTCGGGAAGGCGTGTTCTTTCGCCTCGGTTCGCTCGAGCCCGGTGATCCGGTCCGGGTGGGGTTCGCCGACGGCACCACGCGGGCGTTCCACGTCGTCGGTCGCGACCAGTTCGCGAAGTCGGCACTTCCGGCCGACCTCTTCTCACGCGGTGGTCCGAGCCGGCTCGTACTCATCACCTGCGGGGGCTCGTTCGACGCGTCGATCGGCCACTACCGCGACAACATCGTCGTGGTCGCCGAACCCGACGCCTGACGCGGAAAAAGTTTGAACGTGTGCAACCGATCGAGTCGCACGAGCGAAGAAAAGGACGCGACCGTGGGTCGCGAGCTACCCGCAGCGTATGGACAAGGAGGCCCAGTGTTTCGAAAAGCGTTTCTGGCACCGGTGGTGCTCGCGATCGTCGCGGTGATGGCCGTACCGGCCGGTGCGACGTGGGGTCGTGGCGGCGGCAGCGGGTCCCGACCCGGGACCATCGTCGACGTGCTCGTATCGAAGAGCAGCACCGACGGGTTCGACAGCAACCCGCGCGACTACGACATCCTCATCAAAGCGGTGACCACCGCGGATCTGGTCGGTGCGCTCAGCGACCCGACGGCGCAGCTCACGGTGTTCGCCCCCGACGACGCGGCCTTCGTGCGCACTGCCCGTACCCTCGGCTTCACCGGGTCGGACGAGCAGGGCGCGTGGGACTACCTCGTCGGAGCGTTCACCCAGCTCGGCAACGGTGACCCGATCCCGGTGCTCACGACCGTGCTGCTGTACCACGTCGCGCCCGTGCGACTGGGTGCGATCCAGGTGCTCTTCTCGGGCCGGGTCGACACGTTGGCCAACGCGAGCTTCGGCGTTCGCTTCTTCGAGCTCGTCGACAACGCACCGAAGCTCCCGAACCCGTACCTGAACTTCTTCGCCCTGAACCAGCGGGCGAGCAACGGGATCATCCACGGCATCAGCCGTGTCCTGATCCCGGTCGACATCGGCTGATCCCCGTCGTCAGTCGACGCGCAACGGTGCCCGATCCGGACCCCCCGCCGGATCGGGCCCCGGCGCGCGATGACGGCGTTCAGCGGGTGGTGGTGGGCGCCGGCGTGGCATTGAGGCCGCCGGCGAGGCGATCGAACGCCTCGGCGACGAGCGGCGGCCGAACTCGGCCTCGCGGGGTTGCCGACGGCATGCTCCGACGATCACCCGGAGCCGGCCCCGGTACCGTCTCCATGATGTCGACGATGTCACCAGTGGCCTCGGTCACGCCCGGGTGATCGACACCCCGGACCCGCGCCGCTGGTTCACGCTGACGATCATCATCACGTCGGTGTTGATCGTCGCGCTCGACACCACGGTGCTGAGCGTCGCCATCCCCACGATCCTGCGCGACCTCGACACCACGCTGCCGAGCCTCCAGTGGGTCATCACCGGCTACTCGCTCACGTTCGCGAGCCTGCTCATCATCGGCGGTCGGCTCGCCGACCTCTTCGGCGCCCGCCGCACGTTCATCATCGGCGCGGCCCTGTTCGGCGCCGGTTCCCTGCTCGCGTCGCTCGCCCAGTCGGTGCCGATCCTGATCCTCGGCGAGGCCATCATCGAGGGGATGGGCGCGTCGCTGATGATGCCCGCGACGCTCGGCATCCTCTCGTCCACGTTCCACGGTCGGGAGCGCGCCACCGCGTTCGCGATGTGGGGCGCGACGGCCGGCGCGGCGGTCGCATTCGGGCCGCTCCTCGGCGGTTTCCTCACCACGAACTACTCGTGGCGGTGGGCGTTCCGCATCAACGTGATCGTCGTCCCGCTCGCGATCCTCGGGGCGATGCTCTTCATGCGGCGGAGTCCACGCTCGACGCTGCGGGAGCGCATCGACGTCCCCGGCGCGCTCCTCGTCTCGAGCGGCATGTTCCTCCTCGTCTTCGGCCTGAGCGAGGGGAGCATCTACGGCTGGTTCGACCCGCTCGAGACCCTCACGATCGCGGGTTCGGACCTCTGGCCGCGGGACCGCCTCGTGTCGGTGATCCCGATCGCGCTCGTGGCGTCGGTGCTGCTGATCGTCGCGTTCGTCGTGCTCGAGCGCCGAAAGGAGCGCACGGGAACCGATCCGTTGTTCGAGTTCGGCCAGCTCCGCCACCTCGGGTTCCGCTACGGCCTGCTCACGACGATGGTGCTCTCGATGGGTCAGCTCGGGTTCCTCTTCGTGCTCCCCGTGTTCCTGCAGGACGGCCGGCACCTCACGGCGCTCGACAACGGGATCTGGCTGCTGCCGTCGGGCATCTCGATCATCGTCGGGGCGCAGCTCGGTGCCCGGCTCACCCGGCGCATGAGCGTGACCGCGGTCGTCCGCAGCGGGCTGGTGCTCGAGGCGTTCGGCCTCGCGATGGTCGCGGGCGCGGTGACGCCCGACACCACCTTCCTCTCGTTGCTCCCGGGCCTCGCCGTCTTCGGTCTCGGCATCGGCTTCGCGAGCTCGCAGCTCACCAACGTGGTGCTCTCCGAGATCCCCAAGGAGCGGGCCGGCGCCGCGAGCGGGGCGAACACGACGGTGCGTCAGCTCGGCGCCGCGCTCGGCATCGCCGTGATCGGCGCGCTGCTCACGACCCAGACGATCCACCACTCGGTCGAGGCGGTGCACACGTCGACGACCCTCCCGCCCGCGCTGAAGACCCAGGTGCTCGCCGCGATCCACACCAACGGGGTCAACTTCGTGCCACCGGCGGGGACGTCGGTGCGCGACGTCGCGACGCTGCGCCTCGCCCTCGACACCGGCGTGGCCAACGGCGCGCGGTCCGCGCTCCTGTTCGCGATGGTGGTCGTGATCGTCGGTGCGTTCGTGTCGCTGCTCATCCCCACGATCGGTGTAACGGCCGACGACGACGTCGTGGTCGACGGTCTCGACACCCTCGGACCCGTGAGTGGCGCCGGCGTCCAACCCGTTTCGGTCGCCGAGTCCTGACCGTCAGCCGAGATGCTTTGGCGTCGGAAACCCCTCAGGTCTGAGGGGTTTGCGACGCCGAACCGGGAGGTCTGACCGTCAGCCGAGTGAGGCCATGCCGCCGTCTACGGGGACGATCGCGCCGGTGAGGTAGGCGCCGGCGCGCGACGCGAGGAAGATCGCCGCACCGGCCATGTCGTCGGGCCGACCGATCCGCTTCAAGGGAACGCTCGCCGCGATCTGGTCACCGAACGCATCGAGCGTCGCGGCCATCATCTTCGACTCGAACGGTCCCGGGGCGATCGCGTTCACGGTGACGTCGGGTGCGAGCCGCCTCGCGAGGTGACGCGTCAACTGGTGCACCGCGGCCTTCGACGCCGAGTAGGAGTACGTCTCCATGATCGGGACGTGGATCCCGTCGATCGAACCGATGTTGATGACGCGCGCCGGTTCCTCGGCCGTGCCGGCCGCCTTCAGCTGCGGCAGCAGGAACTTGGTGAGGTGGAACACACCCTTCACGTTGATCGCGAGCACGCGGTCCCACGCGGCTTCATCGAACTCCTCGAGCGGGGCACCCCAGGTGGCCCCCGCGTTGTTCACGAGGATGTCGAGGCGCGGATCGCGTTCGGCGACGGCCGATGCGAGGCGGAGGCACTCCGCTTCGGTCGACAGGTCGGCGGGGATCGAGATGCACTCGCCACGTTCGGAGAGCTCGGCCGCGACGGCGTCGCAGACGTCGGCCTTGCGTGACGAGATGTAGACGCGAGCGCCCGCATCGACGAAGCCCGACGCGATCATGAGCCCGATACCGCGTGAGCCCCCGGTGACGAGGGCGACCTTGCCGGAGACGGAGAAGAGATCTGAGGGGGGTGTGGACATGGCGGGCAACGTAGCCGTCAGCGGATGCGGAAGGTCTGGTCGTCGCCCGGAGCCGGCACCTCGACCACCGGATCGTCGCGATCGTCGAACTCCGTGCGCAACGCCCGCGACATCACCGCGTGCATGAGGTACATCGACGTGATGTAGGTCAGTTCGAGGATCTCCTCGTCGGAGAGCGACGCCCGCAAGGCCTCGAACACACCTTCGTCGACCCGTCCGTGATCGAGCGCGAGGGCATCGGTGTAGGCGAGCACCGCGCGCTCGATCGGCAGGTAGCAGTCGGCCGCGCCCCAGTAGGGGATCGCGGCGATCTTCTCCTCGGCGACCCCGGCGGTCCGCAGCGACTTGCAGTGCTGGGAGAACACGAACTGGCTCCCGCAGGCCCAACCCACCCGGCACTGCGCGAGCTCACGCAGTTGCGGATCGAGCAGCCGCTTCGGGTTCTGGTACAGCGCGAAGCCGGCGACACTGTGCTCGAAGATCTCGGGCACGAGCGCGAAGACGGGCCACCAGTCGCCGGGCGTGCCGGTGACCGTGCCCGGCTCGGCGACGGGGTCGCGATCCCCGAAGAGCATGTCGTACAGGACCAGTACCGACGGCGCGGCTTCACTGCGGGGGACCTGTCGGAGTCGGGGCATGGAGCGACCCTACCGACCGATGATCCCACCCGTGTCGCGCGTTGGCTACCGTCGGACGCGTGGCGATGGCCGACAAGACGACGATCACGCTCGACGGACACGCGGTGTCCCTCTCCCATCCCGACAAGGTGCTGTTCCCGGAACGAGGGGAGACGAAGCGCGACCTCGTGCAGTATTACGTCGACGTGCGGGAGCCCCTCCTCGCGGCGATGGGCGGGCGACCGGTGCTCCTGCAGCGGTTCCCGAGCGGCGCCTCGGGTTCGTCGTTCTTCCAGAAGCGGGTGCCGAAGAACGCACCCGAGTGGCTGACCACGACCGTGGTGTCGACCCCGAACGGCACGACCTCGGACGCGTTGGTGGTCGCCGACCTCGCGCACGTGGCGTGGGCCGTGAACCTGGGTTGCCTCGGCTTCCACGTCTGGCCGAACCACGCCGTGAACCCCGAGATCGCCGACGAGCTGCGGCTCGACCTCGATCCGAGCCCGGGGGTGACGTTCGACATGATCCGCGAGGCCGCGCGCGAGGTCCGCGTCCTCCTCGCCGATCACGACATCGATGCCTACCCGAAGACCACGGGGAGCCGCGGTGTGCACATCTACGCGCGCCTCGAGGAGCGGTGGGACGCGTACGAGGTGCGCGCCGCCGCTGTCGCCGCCGCGCGGGAGTTGGAACGACGCCGTCCCGATCTCCTGACCGCAGCGTGGTGGAAGGAGGAGCGCGGTGAACGGGTCTTCGTCGACTTCAACCAGAACGCACCGCACAAGACCGTGTTCGGTGCGTGGTCGGTGCGCGCCAACCCGCACGGCCAGGTCTCGACCCCGGTGACGTGGGACGAGCTCGACGTGGTCGATCCGACGAGCTTGACGCTCGCCACCGTTCCCAGCCGCGTGGCCGAGCAGGGCGACCCGTGGGCGCCGATGTACGAGGCATCGCAGTCGATCGCGTCGCTCGTCACGCAGTACGAGGAGGACCTCGCCGCCGGCCTCATGGACGCGCCGTGGCCGCCGCAGTACCCGAAGCAGCCCAACGAGCCGCCGCGGGTCCAGCCGAGCCGAGCGAAGAAGCCACCCGCCGGGACGTGATCCGTGGAGAGGCGCGGCCGGGCGCGCCGGGCTAGGAGCTGCCGCCGCTCCGCTTCACGGTTCGGGCGAGGATGCCGAGGGTCGCGCGCAGCGCGCTCTCGGGGATGATCGGGAAGACGTTCGCCTCCTTCCACG
>JBBQMI010000044.1:0-8596 GCA_038328825.1 Acidimicrobiia bacterium
GTTCGCGTTCCAGTCACAGCAGCGCGCCGGCGCCGCGATCGCGCGCGGGTTCTTCGAGCGCGAGATCACGCCGTACCCGCTCGCCGACGGCAGCGCGGTGATCTCCGCCGACGACTGTCCGCGTCCCGGTACCGAGCTCGAGAAGCTTGCGTCGCTCAAGCCCGCGTTCCGTCCGAACGGTCGCGTGACCGCCGGCAACGCGTGCCCGCTGAACGACGGTGCCGCCGCGGTGATCGTGATGAGCGACACCAGGGCCGCCGAGCTCGGCGTCACCCCGCTCGCGCGGATCGTGTCGAGCGGTGTGACCGGCCTCGACCCGGAGATCATGGGTCTCGGCCCGATCGAGTCGAGTCGGCAGGCCCTCGCCCGCGCGGGCATGACGATCGACGACGTCGACCTCGTCGAGATCAACGAGGCCTTTGCCGCGCAGGTCCTGCCGTCGGCCCAGGCGCTCGGCGTGAGCATGGACAAGCTCAACGTCAACGGCGGGGCCATCGCCCTCGGTCACCCGTTCGGTCAGACCGGCGCCCGCATCATGACCACGCTGCTCAACGGCCTCGAAGACGCCGACAAGACGATCGGGCTCGAGACGATGTGCGTGGGCGGCGGCCAAGGCATGGCGATGATCGTCGAACGCCTGAAGTAGCGGCCTCAGCCGGAGCCCCGACGTGTCCTGCCGCGCAGCGCCGAGAAGCAGAGCGACATGCTGATCACCCCGAGCAGGCCGATCGCCAAGGCTGCCTTGGCGAGAGCGTCCCACTCCCAGCCGACCATGACGAGCGAGCGGAGACCCTCGAGCACGTACGTGACCGGGTTCAGCCCGGCGACGGTGTCGAGCCAACCCGACAGCTGCGAGCGCGGCACGTACGACGTCGTGAGGAAGAGGAAGGGGAAGAACAGGAGGAACGTCGAGTTCACCGCACCGGGGTTGCCCGTCTTCAGCGCGATCGCGTAGCCGAACCCGGTGAACGCCAGGCTCCACGCCGCGGCGATGCCGATGAACGCGAGCAGGCCGAGCACGCCCGTCTCGAAGCGCACGCCGAGCGCGAAGCCGAGCGCGAGGATCGGAACGGTCAACACCACCGCCACCGCGATGTCGGCGACCATGTGGCCGAGCAGGATCGCGCCCCGACGGATCGGGGTCATCAACAGCCGGTCCAGGTAGCCGTCCTGCACGTCGAGAACGAGGGCCGGCGCGCGGGAGATGCCGGTGACGCCGAGCAGGATCGCCGTCGGCATCATGAACGCCTTGTAGTCGAAGCCGGCGCCGGCCGAGTTCGAGAACGTCGCGATGTTGACGACGAAGAAGAACAACGCGATGAAGACCGGCGGGAAGACGACCTCGAGGTCCCGCGGGACCGCGCGCAGCGCGCGCCCGGCGATCGCGGCGACGTCGTGGACGAAGCCGGCCGGCCGGGCCCGGAGGGCATCGGCCGCGGTGGTGGGGGCGACGACGTCGGCAACGCTCATCGGACTGTCTCCTCGGTCGGGTCTTGGCGTTCGATGTGGCTTCCGGTCAGCTCGAGGAACACGTCGTCGAGCGTCGGGGTACGCAGGGTCAGGTCGCGCACCCGGGCGTCGCAGTCGTTCAGCGCGACCGCGACGGGGCTGATCGCCGCCGATCCGTTGTCGGTCGCGATCATCAGCTCGTCACCGTGGGCCTCGACGCTCTGCACCGACGGCAACCCCTCGATGATCGGGAGCAACGGGGCCGCGTCACCGTCGACCCGGGCGATGATGAGGTCGGCTCCGACGGCGCGCTTCAGATCGTCGGGGCTGCCTTCGGCGACGATCCGACCCTCGTTGATGATGCCCACCCGACCGCACAGCTCGTCGGCTTCCTCGAGGTACTGCGTGGTCAGGAAGATCGTCATCCCGAGCACGTCGTTGAGCCGGCGGACCTCGTTCCACACGGTCGTCCGGCTCGCCGGGTCGAGACCCGTGGTCGGCTCGTCGAGGAACAGCACCTCGGGGTTGTGCACCAGCGCGGCGACGAGATCGAGCCGCCGCTTCATGCCGCCCGAGTAGGTGCCGATCGGCCGATCGAGCGCATCGGCGATGTCGATCAGCTCGCCGAGCTCGTCGACGCGCTGCGCCATCGCCCGCTTGGGCAGGCCGTAGAGCAGGCCCTGGAGCCGGAGCAGCTCGCGCCCGGTCTGCTTCGGGTCGAGCGCGGCGTCCTGGAGAGCGACGCCGATGCGGAGCCGGACGTCGCCCGGTTGCGATCCGACGTCGAAACCCGCGATCGCGGCCGTGCCGCTGGTCGGCGCCATCAGCGTGCAGAGCATGCGCACCGTGGTGGACTTGCCCGCGCCGTTGGGGCCGAGGAAGCCGTAGATCTCACCCCGCCCGACCGTCAGGTCGACGCCGTCGACCGCGGTGAAGTCGCCGAACCGACGGACCAGCTGTTCGGTCCGGATCGCGACCTCGTTCATTCCGGTGCCACCTTCCGCCGTCACCTGTTTCACCATCGAGCTGACCATTGCGAGACCTCCCTTGTTCCGGACCCGAGCCCACCTGCGTATGACGTACCCGGTGACAGGAACTCATCGCTGTGCGACTGCGTCCTCCGACGGGCGTTGGTGCGAACCCATCCTGCGGGTCTGAACCGGTCATCTAGTGGCCAGTTCGAGAGTTTTCTCCTCAGGCGGGCCGAACGTCGTAGACGGTCTTGGTCGGGAGGCGTTCGACGTGGCCGTTGGTGCGGACCACGAGCACGCTGCCGGAGCGTTCCGAGACCTCGTACACGCCCGTGACGGGTGGGCCGCCGGTGTGCTCGATCCGAAGCGTGCGGCCGCGTCCGAGACGGAGCCGTTCGTCCCAGCCGTAGCGCCACACGCCGTCGGGGCCGAGACGGGGAGGGCGGCCGAGGCGGACCTTCTCCGCGTCGAACGCGGCGCGGAGCTCGTCGGCGCGCTGGTCACCGCCGAACTCGAGGGTGGCGTCGAGCATGAGGCGCGTGAACGTGCGTCCGTGGTTCGGGAGGTCGGGCTGGTCGTCGAGCGCCCAGTGGCTCAGCTCGTGGAGCACGACCGACGCAGTGCGGTAGCGCCGGGGGAGCGTGATGGTCGGGCCGTCGGGGTCGACCCGGTAGAACGCCTGGCGGGCGCCGTTGCCGGGCCGCAGCCGAGGTACCGCGCCGAGTCCGAGCTGCGGGAACCGCACCTGCCACCAGAGCGAACCGACGACGGCATCCGCGTACGCGGCGCACTGGTCGAGCTCGCGGAACCGTCGGCCGGGGAGTGGGGTCTCGGCCCGGTAGACGCGGCTGCGTTGCGCGTCACGCGGCATCTCGGCAAGGTATCCGACCTTGCGCGTCCGCCCGGCACCGGCTCCGACGCGTCAGGGGCGGTCGTGGTGGGAGTCGGTGACCATGTCGGGTGACTGCACGTGGAGGCGGGCCGCGCGCGAGGTCATGATCCCCTCGTCGGCGCGCAGACGGGCCATCCCGAACTGTCGGCCGGTCACGTCGACAGGTTGGTCGAGCACCCACAGGATCCCCTCGGCCGCGACCTCGGGCGGTTCCCAGTCGGAGTGGTCGATGTCGGGCAGCGCGGCGACGAAGCCCTCCGACGCGACCGGAACGTCGATGCGGAACGTGTTGACCGGGATCCCGTACGGTCGCAGCTGGACCGAGAGCGACATGGTGAAGTGTTCCAGCGCGGCCTTCGCCATCCCGTAGGCCATCTGGCCCGGGTAGTAGTTCAGCCCGGCAGCCGACGACAGGTTCACGATGGCGCCGACACCCCGCTCGATCATCCCGGGCACCACCGCCTGCGTCGCGATGACCGGGGCGCGGAGATCGACATCGAACACGAGATCGAACCGCTTCATCGGCAGCTCGATGTCGCCCGGGAACGTGATCGCGGCGTTGTTCACCAGCACGTCGACCGGACCCAGCGCCGCGACCGTCTTGGCGACCATGGCGCGCACGTCGTCGTCGACGGCGAGGTTCGTCGGGACCGCCACTGCGGTGCCATCGGCATCGGTGATGCGGCGCACGGTGTCGTCGAGGGTGCCGGGGGTCGGCAGGGGGCTCGCGTCGGTCGCGCGCGCCGCACACGCGACCGCGCATCCCGCTTCGGCCAACGCAATCGCGGTCGCAGCGCCGACGCCTCGGCTCGCGCCGGTCACGAGGGCGACCTTTCCAGCCAGGTTCACGGGGTGCCTCCTGTGTGGGGCAGTTGCTGTTCGAGCGCCACGTTGTCGGCGTAGAGGTCGCCGACCTGTTCGACCCGAGCGAGCACGTCGGTGGTGTCGAACACGAGCGCGTTCGCGTCGTCGCTCGCGATCGCGGCGGCGACCTCCTCCCACGTGATCGGCGTCGAGACGGTCGGGTGTGGCCGGGCGCGCAGTGAGTACACACAGACCGTCGTCTTGTGCCGGTCGTTCTGGCTCCAGTCGACGAACACCTTCCCCGGGCGCTTGGCCTTCGTCATGTCGGTGGTGACGCGGTCCGGCGCGAGCTGAGCGAGGTGGCTGCCGAGGGTGAGCGCGAACGTCTTCGTCGTGTCGGCGTCGACGTCGGTGTGCAGCGGCACGCTCAGGTGCAGTCCCTTCGAGCCCGACGTCTTCACGAGCGCGACGAGCCCGATCGAGTCGAGCAGGTCGCGGAGCTCGATCGCGACCGCGGCCGCATCGAGCACCCCGGCAGGCGGGCCGGGGTCGAGGTCGAACACCACGGCGTCGGGCCGGTCGGCGGAGGCCGCGCGCGCTTGCAACGTGTGGAGCTCCAACGCGGCGAGGTTCGCGAGCCAGACGAGCGCCGCGGGCTCGTCGACGTCGCACTGGTTGAGCTCGCCGATCTCGGGGACCCAGTCGGGGTGGTGCGGGGGGCAGCGCTTCTCGAAGAACCGCTCGCCCTCGACCCCGTTCGGGCACCGTACGAGGGTGACCGGCCTCCCGGCGAGGTGGGGGACCATCACCGCGGCGATCCGGGCGTAGTAGTCGATGACCTGGGCCTTGGTGAAGCCCGCTTCGGGGTAGAGGATCTTCTCGAGGTTCGACAGGACGAGCCTGCGCCCGTCGACGTCGACGTGGGTCCCGGTCGTCGAGCCCGATGCGGGGCGTTTCCCGGCGGCCATGTGTGAGAACGTACTGGTAACCCAGGCGGCAAGGAGGTTCCCGTGCCGAGCACGATTTGGGGCGGTTCGATCAGTTTCGGGCTCGTCTCAGTTCCGGTCAAGCTGACCCCGGCGACGCGGTCGAAAGACGTCTCGTTCAACCAGCTCGAAGCCGAGAGCGGCGCGCGCATCCGGCTCCGACGGGTCTCGGAGCAGACCGGTGAAGAGGTCCCGATGGACCAGATCGTCAAGGGTTACGAGATCTCGAAGGGGCGCTACGTCGTCGTCGAGAAGGACGAGCTCGACGCGATCGCGCCGAAGGCCACGCGCAACATCGAGATCGAGGACTTCGTCGACCTCGACGAGATCGACCCGATCTACTTCGTGTCGCCCTACTACGTGCTCCCCGACAAGGCAGCGGCCAAGCCGTACCGGCTGTTGCTCGAGGCGATGCAGGAGCTCCGCAAGGTCGCGATCGGCCGGGTGGTCATGCGCGGCAAGGAGCACCTCGTGGCGATCCGCCCGATGGGCGGTCTCCTGTGCGTCGAGACGATGCGCTACGCCGACGAGGTGATCCCGATCGAAGAGGTGGGCGGCGCGCCCGAGGCCGATCTCTCCGAGAAGGAACTGGCGATGGCGCGCCAACTCGTGGAGTCGCTCGCGGAGGACTTCGACGCCGACAAGTACGAGAACGAGTATCGCGAGCAGCTGATGGGCCTCATCGAGGCCAAGGCCGCGGGCGAGGAAGTCGTCGCGGAGCCGGAAGCGGAGGAGCCCGCGAAGGTGCTCGACCTCATGGCCGCGCTCGAGGCGAGTCTGCAACGGTCGGGCAACGCCGGCGCACTCCCCGACACCGCGCCCGCGGTGAAGAAGACCGCCAAGAAGTCGACCGCGAAGAAGGCCCCGGCCAAGAAGACCTCTGCGAAGAAGGCGGCGCCGGCGAAGAAGAAGCGGAGCGCCTGAGCGGCAGGGCTTTCCGGGTCAGGCGGCGGCGGGTGTGAGCCGCTCGCCGTGCTCGTCGACCAGCCAGCCGCACGCCTCGCAGACCTCGTCGCGGTCGTCGCCGTCGTCGACGAAGGACAGGCACGGCTCGATGTGCACCACCGCGAGCTTCAGGTTCTCCATGTCGGGCTCCTCTCGTCCGGGGCCGACTGCGGTCGAATGACACGAGTTCATTCGCAGCCGGTTCTGTCCCGAGCATGCCGAAGGGGTGGGACAGCAACCCCGTCCCCAAACCGAAAACCCTCGTTCCGGTCATCTGGAGGTGTCCCATGAGCGCCAGATCCTGACCGGAACGAAGGTGGGGCTTCATCCGGGGGCCGGGGCGGACGATGCATGGGCCCATGGCCACCCGAGCACCCGTCGCCCGCCCGTCATCGACAGCCCCCGAGGTCGATCCCGACACCCCGATCGACGTCCGGTTCCTCGGGCGCAACGAGGGCGCGGCCCTCACCGCGTGCATCGAGCGCTGCTACGGCGACACCTACGACGCGCGCTGGGTCTACGACGCCGACGAGATCGGCCGGCGGATCGACGAGGGCACGCTGCGGTCGGTCGTCGGCGTGGCCGGCGCCGATCAGGGAGACGGCGACGAGATCGTCGGCCACCTCGCCCTCGGGCGCGACGACGCGCACGCGCCTGTCGGAGAGGCCGGCCAGGCGGTCGTCGACCCGCGCTTTCGCAGCCACCACCTCTTCACCACGCTGAAGCGTCGGCTCGCGGAGTGGGCCGGCTCGTCGGGGCTGCTCGGGATGTACAGCGAAGCGACCGCCGCGCACCCCTACAGCCAGAAGGCGAACCTCGCGCTCGGCGCGCACGAGACCGGCTTCCTGCTCGGGTACATCCCGGCGAGCGTCGACTACATCGGCATCGACAAGGCGGCCGGAGCAGATCGCCGTCAGAGCGCAGCGCTCTTCTACCTCCAGACCAACGACCCGCCCCGCGAGCGGGTCCATCCTCCCGCCTTCCACCACGACGCGCTCGGTGACCTGTACGCGCACGCCGGCCTCCCGCGCGTCGTCGCGCCCGCCGATGCCAAGATCCGCGCCCGCAGCGACCTCGTCGTCGGGGTCGACACGGAGCACAGCGACGCCACGATCACTGTGTCGACGATGGGTCGTGATCTCGTCGAGGTGCTCGACGCGACCGTCGGTGGCCTCGTGGCGGCCGGCGTCGACTGCGTGTACCTCGACCTCGCGCTCGCGGATCCGGCCACAGCGATGTTGCCGCGCGCCGTACACGATGATCTCGGCTTCTTCTTCGGGGCGGTCATCCCCGAGCTGCGTGGTGGCGACGTGCTGCGGCTCCAGCTCCTCAACGGTGTGGAGGCCGATCCGTCCGACGTCGCGGTGGCATCAGAGTTCGGTCGCAGGCTCCTCGACTACGTGTTCGAACGCAAGGCCGGCGCCGCGATCCGATCCCGCTGATCGAGCGGAACCAGTCAGGATGGACGTCGTGGTCGGGACCGTCGCGGGGATGCTCGTCCTGTACCTGGTGGTCGTCGTCCCGTTCGTGGGCCGGACCCGCTACGCGCGGTTCCGGCGCGCGGTCCGCGACGACCCGTCGGCGAGGCTCCGCTACTACCGGAGCTCGTTGCCCTGGAAGTACGGAGTCGCCGCCGTTGCCGTGGCCCTGTACTTCGCGAACGGCTCCGAGACCTACGGGTTGCGCCTTGCGGTCGTCGACGGGGGAGACGTGACCGGCCTGCTGTGGGTCGCGCTCGGAGTCGCGGTCGGCGGTCTGGTCGTGCGGTTGCGCCTCGCGCGCCCCTCGTGGCGCGCCGGCTTGTTCCGCGGGATCCGAGGGTTCGTCGACCTCCTCCCGCAGACGCCGACCGAACGCCGGACGTGGGTGCTCGTGTCGGTGAGCGCCGGGATCACCGAGGAGATCCTGTACCGCGCGTTCCTGTTGATCTTCCTCGCGAGTGTGCTCCCCGACGCATCGGTGTGGACGATCATCGTGATCTCGTCGGCCGCGTTCGGATTCGCGCACCTCTATCAAGGACCGAAGGGAGTGATCCTCACCGGACTGCTCGGCGCGGTCCTCGCGACCATCGTGATCTCGGCGGGCCTGATCGCGGCGATCGCGCTGCACGCCCTGATCGATCTCCGCATCCTCGTGATCCCGCCCGACGCGGTTGCCGAGGCGACAGCGGATCCCGATCGAGAGACGCAACCCGAGTAGTTCGAGCACCTTGGTGTTCGACCTCGCGCCGCGACCTCACGTTGCGAACAGCACGACGTCTCACCTGACGGTACGTGCGTTCTAGCCTGGGCCCCATGACGCTCGACGTCGACGAGATCACTGCCCGGTGTCAGACCGCTCTCGGTGAGTCGACGCCCGCACTCGCTGTGCGCGACGTCCTCGACGAGCTCCTCGCCGACGGTGGCGGCGCGCTCGAGCGCGCGCTGGGCCCCGTCGAGCTGGGTGGGATCACCACCATCCACAACGCAGCCGACCTCACGATCCTGCGGGTGGCGTGGACGCCGGGCATGGCCCTCAATCCCCATGAACACCGGATGTGGGCGGTCATC
>JBBQMI010000045.1:0-8595 GCA_038328825.1 Acidimicrobiia bacterium
CTCGGCCTTGACCGTGTCGGCGGACTTCCCCTCGTCCTTGATCGACGCGTTGCCGGGCAGCCGCACGACCATCTGCGCGTGACGGTCGTCCGGGAAGTTCGCGAGCAGAGGTTTGCGGACGTCGCCCTGGTTGTCGTGCAGCAAGAAGTCGACGTACGCCGGGTTCTCGAGCGTCCTTTCGGCGAGGGGGACCGCACTGAGCCGCGAGAGGGTCTTGCCGGCGTCGGCGGTGCGCACGGCCTTGGCCTCGGCCGTGGGTGCGCGTTCGGTCGCCGCGAGCAACGCCTTCCCGGCGACGCTCTCGGTGGGGTTGCCGGTCGGAGAGCTGACGAGCGCGTCGTTGAAGCGCATTGCGGTGATCGGTGTGACGACGTTGACGACCTCGCCGCCGTTCTTGAGGTTCTGTGCGACCTCGTCGAACGCTGCGATGTTCTCGGGAGTGAAGAGCTCGGCGACGGTGTGGCCCTCGTCCATCGTGACGAGCGTGACCCTCGCCTGGCCGCCGAAGAGCTTCTGGTAGGCGACACTGTCCTTGTACACCTGGTCGGACTTGTTGAGGAAGCTGTCCTGACCCGTCGCGAACTCGAGGTTGGTGATCCCGTAGCCGAGGATCACGGTGATTGCTCCACCGACCGCGACCACCACGATCCAGTGCTTGCCAAGGTTCAGCCCGAGCCAACCCCAGAACTTGTGCACGTTTTTATCCCCCGTCCCCCCGGTGTGCACCGGTAGGGCGGACGCTACCGACTCCGCGGGGGTACCGGAAGGGACAAAGGTCCGCGATGTCGCGCGCTACCCTCGACACTCCACTCGGGCGAGTGGCGGAATCGGCAGACGCGCAGGCTTCAGATGCCTGTGTCCGAAAGGACGTGGGGGTTCAAGTCCCCCCTCGCCCACGACACTCGGACGCGACGAGGGGGGTTCCCGATGGTTCGGAGCATGCGGCTCATCGTGGTCATGGCGGTTGCGCTCGCGCTGGGTGTCGGCGTCGCCGGCTGCGACTCCGCCGAGAAGCAGCTCGACAAGGCGAAGAAGGAGGTCGGCGCGTTCGCGGTCCGCAACGCCGCGGCCATCGCCGGCACCGAGGCGTTCAAGAACAACGGCTACGAGCTCTCGAAGCAGCTCCAATGCAAGGCCGACGTGAGCAACGACCTCAGCACCACGGTCACGTGCACCGGCACGACCAAGGACGGCAAGGCAGCCACGCTCGACGGCAGCGCCGACGGCGACAACCTCGACAAGGGCACGTTCGTCGGCAAGGTCGACGGGACGCAGGTCTTCTCCCAGGACTGCCTCGACAAGTGCACCAAGTAGCCGGCTGACCGATCAGGACGCGTGTTCGACGCGGCCCCGCCCCTTGCGCTTGGCGAGGTACGAGGCCGCGTCGGCCTCGCGCAGGAGCACGTAGGGATCGGGTTGGCCGGTGTCGACCGCCACGCCGACGCTCGCGCCGATCCCGACCTCGCCGCCCATGACCCGGAACGGTTCGGCGAGGGCCGAGCAGAGCCGGTCGGCCACGTCGCCGGCGTCGAGCGCCCCGTTCTGCTGGGTGCAGAGCACCACGAACTCGTCGCCGCCCCACCGGGCCACCACGTCGCCGACGCGCACGACCTGGCGGAGCCGCCGGCCGACGTGGACGAGCACCTCGTCGCCGGTGTCGTGGCCGTACACGTCGTTCGCGAGCTTGAAGCCGTCGAGATCGAGGAAGAGCACCGCGAGCTCACCGACGTCGGTCCGGTCGCGCCAGGCGCGCTCGAGGATGCGGCAGAAGCCGCTGCGGTTCCAGAGCCCGGTGAGGGGCTCGTGCTCGGCGTCGTGCTCGAGGGTCAGCTCCCGCACCTTGCGGTCGGTGATGTCCTCGACCTGGCCGAGCAACGAGTGGGGAGCTCCGTCGGCATCACGCACGAGCGACACGTAGACGAGACCCCATCGCACCCGACCGTCGGCCTGGGCGTAGCGCCGCTCGAACTGGAACGAGTCGATGGTGCCGTCGAGCAGCTGGTCGACCTGCGCCTGCTCCCGGTCGGGCGACGCGCCCGGCCACAGCTGGAGGTACTCGACCCCTGCGAGCTCGGCCGGGGTCAGCCCGAGGAAGGTGGCCAGCGCGTCATTCGACCACATGAGCCGGCCCTCGAGACTCGAGAAGACGATCCCGATCGGCGACTGGGAGAACGCGGTCTGGAAGCGCGCCTCGATCGCGTCCTGGGCCGCGTCGGCGAGCTTGCGTTCGCTGATGTCGCGCGCGTTCACCACGAGCCAGTCGTCGGCGACGTCGATCGGGAGTCGGCTCGCGGTTACCTCGAACCACACCCACGCACCGTCGCCACCCCGGCACCGGAGCTCGATGGGAACGCCCTCGCTGTCGGTGTCGAGCACGCGCGCGAACTCGGCCGACGCGTCGGCGTAGTCGTCGGGATGGATCAGGTCGGTTGCGGTGCGGCCGACGACCGCTTCCGTACTGAGGCCGAGCAGCCGGTCGACCGACGGTGACACGTAGTGGATCCCGTCGTCGGCGCCGATGACGAGCACGAGATCCGAGAGGTGCTGCACGAGCGCGCGGTACCAGAGCTCGCTCTGGTGCCTCGCGATCTCCGTGGCGACGCGGACGGAGATGTCGACCACGTGCCGAGAGAGGTAGAGCGGAGCGCCCGCGTGGTCGCGCACCGCGGTGATCCCGCGCCGCACCCACGCGACGGTGCCGTCGACCGCGATGTAGCGACGTTCGGCCACGTCGCTCTCGTGCTCGCCGCCCGCGACCCGCCGGAGGGCGTCGGTCTCGTCGTCGACCTCGTCAGGATGGACGAGGTCGGGCAGTGTCGCCGCGTACAACCCGTTCTCGTCGCGACCGGTGAGGCGGTGCAGGGCGCCGTTGGCCCGGAGGAAGTGCCCGTCGAGCGCCACCAGCGCCAGGCCGATCGAGGCCGCGTCGAACGCGGCGAGCAGGCCGGGTGGGGACACCCGGCCCGCGGCGGGCATGTCGACGTCGGACAAGTGGCGCTCCTGCGGACCCGTGCGCTCCTGCGCTTCGCGACCTGTATCGGCGCCGGGCCGTCAGTCCTGAACGTCGGGGTTCTCTCAATTCTTCGCGGGCACCGGCGTGATCACGTTGGCGATCGCATCCGCGTAAGCGGCGGCCCCCGCTGGCTGGAGGTGGAAGCCGTCGTCCCAGAACCACTCCGGGTGGGCGTTGCCGAGGCTGTTCCAGTCGAACAACACCGCGTTGGGCCAACGGGTCACACCGTCGCGCAGCACGTCGTTGTCCTGGCCCTCCCACGCCCTGGGGACCTTGAGGCTCACGATCACGACCCGCTTGACCGTCCGGAACGAATCCATCATGGCGTCGAACTCGCTCGCCGTGACCAGGCCGTTCGTCCCCATGTGCACCACGACCGCGTCGCCGAGCTGGCCCGCGTCACGGTACTGGCGGGCGATGTCGACGGCCTCACCGAAGTGCCGACTCACGGCCGCGTTCACCACGAAGCCGGACATCCGGGCGCCGAGGGCGTTCTGGGCGCCGAGCATCACGGAGTCGCCGATGCCGATGATCGGCTTGGGTGTCGGCGGTGCGACGGTCGTGGTGGTCGACGGGTCGGTGCCCGTCGGCGCGGCGGTGGCCAACGTGGTCGAGGTCGTGGTGGTCGTGGTCGAGATGATCCCCGAAGCGCTCGCGGTCTTGCTCGAGAACCCGGGTGGCAGCGGCGCCGGACCCGCGTTCACCAGGCCGACCACGATCACGACCAACGCGACCGCGACGGCACCGCCGGAGATGAGGGTCAGCCGGGTGAGGCGTGATCGTTCGGCCCCCTCCGACATCCGCAGCCGACCGAAGTGCTCGAGGAACGTGCCGTGACGGACCGGTTGTTCCACGTAGCGGTACGAGAGCTCCGCCAGCGTCACCGTGATCGCGATCCGGAGCGTGAGCAGCGGCAGCCCCGTGAGCGGAACGTCGAGCGTCGGCCGCGTGATCATGTACACGGGCCAGTGCCAGAGGTAGATCCCGTACGAGCGCTTCCCGATCCAGCGCAGGATCGGCAGGCTGAGGAACGCGTTGAGCAGACCGCCGACGGGATGCACCGCGACCGCGATCACCAACGCGGCGAGGATCGCGACCACCAGGAACCCGCCGCGGTAGAGACCGGGCTGGAACTCGTTCACGTTGAGCACGGTCCACACGAGCGCGGCGAGCGCGCTGATGCCCACGGCATCGAGCACGAACCGCGCGCCCTTGCCGACCTGCGCCTGCAGCCGCCACGGTGACCACGCGAACGCCAGGGCGACGCCGACCAGGATCGTGGACGCCCGAGTGTCGGTGCCGAAGTACACGCGCGACGGATCGCCGAGCGGTTGGTAGAGCACCGCCATGAGCACCGTGGACGCGACGATCCCGGCCCCGATCGCGAGCAGCATCCGCGACCGCTGCCGCTGGAACAGGAACATCAGGAAGATGAAGATCATCGGCCAGAACAGGTAGAACTGCTCCTCCACCGCGAGCGACCAGAGGTGCTGGAGCATCGGGGGTCGACCCGCCGCGGCGAAGTACGACTGATGGTGGAAGATCTGCCACCAGTTGTTCACGTAGAAGATCGACGACACGAGGTCGCCCCGGAGCTTCGACGCCTCGTCGGGGAGGAAGACCACCGTGTAGAGGGCGACAACCCCGATCATGAGGAACAGGGCGGGGAGGAGCCGACGGACCCGCCGGTACCAGAACCTCCGGAAGTCGACCGTGCCGGTGCGCCGCGATTCGGTGAGCAGCAGGGAGGTGATCAGGTAGCCGCTGATCACGAAGAAGACGTCGACTCCGAGGAATCCCGACGGGATCCACGGGAGGTCGGCGTGGTAGAGCAGCACCGCGATCACGGCGAGCGCCCGGAGACCGTCGAGGCCCGGACTGTATCCGAGCGAGCGCGCGTTCCTGGCCGTTGCAGCGACCGGTTCGGTGCGCGCGGAATCGGACCCGTCGGGCATGCCACCATTGTCGCCGAGGGAAGGGACCAACATGGCGCGCGAGGCAGATGTGACCGAAGAACAGTGGCGCGAACGGCTCACTCCCGCCCAATACGAAGTGCTGCGGAAGGCCGGGACCGAGCCCCCGGGAACCGGCGAGTACGTCTACAACAAGGCAGACGGCACCTACCGCTGCGCCGGCTGCGGCGAGACGCTCTTCTCGTCGGGCACGAAGTTCGAATCGGGCACCGGCTGGCCCAGCTTCACGGAGCCGGCCACCGCGGCGGCCGTCGAGCTGAAGTCCGACGTGAGTCACGGGATGGTCCGCACCGAGGTGCTGTGCCGGAGCTGCGGCGGCCACCTCGGCCACGTCTTCCCCGACGGCCCCGGCCCCGGCGGTGAGCGCTACTGCATCAACTCCCTGAGCCTCAGCTTCGACCCATCCTGATGGTCGATTCCGGCTGCGGCGCCTCGACCGCCCACCAGTTCGAGCACCGCGTGCGGGAGCCCGGCGCCTCCGCCTTCATCTCCTACCAGGCGGTGAGGGAGCGGTAGTCGTGCTCCCAGCCGATCACGCCGTGGCGGGCGGTGCGGAGCGCGAACCGGGCGCCGGCGCGGGGGTCGAGCTCGAGCGCGACCGCGGTGAGGATGCGGAGCACGTGGCCGTGGGCGAACAGCAAGACGTCGCCCGACGCGGTGGAGGCCCGGTCGATCACGCGTTGCACGCGGATGCCGACCTTCTCGATCGGTTCGCCGCCGGGCACGCCGTCGCGCCAGAGGTTCCAACCCGGGCGCTGGGTCTGGATCTCGGCGGTGGTACGGCCCTCGTAGTCGCCGTAGTCCCACTCGAGGAGGTCGGGGTCGATCTCCGCGTCGGCGAATCCGGCGATGCGGGCGGTCTCGCGGGCGCGCAGGAGCGGACTCGTGAGCACGAGCGCGAACCGGTGCGCGGCGAGCGGCCGGACGAGCGTCGCGGCCTGCCGCGTCCCTTCGTCGGTCAACGGGATGTCGGTGCGTCCGGTGTGGCGCCATGCCTCCGACCACTCGGTCGCGCCGTGTCGTGCGATCCAGATCTCGTGCTGGTCCATCAGCCCAGGAGGGGTGCGTGCCAGCCTCCGTCGCCCTTGATGAGCGCGTCGGCCTGCTTCGGACCCCAGCTGTGCACGCGGTACGGGATCGCGGCGTCGTGGTCGTCGAGGATCGGCTGCACGACCGCCCAGGCGCGCTCGACCTGGTCTTCGCGGGCGAACAGGATCGCGTCGCCGTCCATCGCGTCGCCGAGCAGCCGTTCGTAGGGCGTCATCTCGTCGTGGTGGTCGTCGCTCAGGAACAGCTCGGTCTGGTGGCCGACGAAGTCCTCGCCCGGCGTCTTCACCCGCGCCCCGATCGCGATCGAGTTGTGCGGGTTGAACTGGAACCGAACGTAGTTGCTGTGCCCCGGCTTCGGCTCGGAGTCGCAGAACACCCGCTGCGGCGGGTTCTTCAGCTCCACGAGCACCTCGGCCGCGTGCGACGCGAGCTGCTTGCCGGCCCGGATGTAGAACGGCACGCCGCTCCAGCGCCACGAGTCGATCCAGAGGCGCAACGCCGCGAACGTCTCGACGTCGGAGTCCTTCGGGACGCCCTGCTCCTTGCGGTAGCCCTGGAACTGACCCCGCACGAGCTCCGAGCGCACGAGTGGCCGCATCGACTTGAACACCGCACCCTTGGCGTCGCGCAGCGACTCCGCTTCGGTCGACACCGGTGGCTCCATCGCGAGGAGCGCGACCGTCTGGAACAAGTGGTTCTCGATCACGTCGCGCAGGCAGCCGACCTCTTCGTAGAACGCGCCCCGACCCTCCACGCCGAAGTCCTCGGCCATGGTGATCTGCACGCTCGCGACGAAGTTCCGGTTCCAGATCGGCTCGAGGAACGAGTTCGCGAACCGGAAGTAGAGGACGTTCTGCGTGGCTTCCTTGCCGAGGTAGTGGTCGATGCGGAAGATGTGGTCCTCAGGGAACACGGAGTGCAGGATCTTGTTCAGTTGCTGCGCCGACGTCAGATCGCGTCCGAACGGCTTCTCCACCACGACGCTCGCGTTGTCGGCACACCCCGACGAGCCGAGCATCTCGACGACCTCGCCGAAGGTCGCCGGCGGGATCGCGAGGTAGTGGATCGGGCGCTTCGCCGAACCGAGCTGGTGCTTGAGCTCGGCGAACGTCGCCTCGTTGCTGTAGTCGCCGTCGACGTAGCGCAGCAGCGACAGCAGCTTCTTGAACGCGCGCGCGTCGTCGATGCCGCCGCCGAACGTCTCGATCGACTCCTTCGCCCGGGTCTTCAACTGGTCGAGCGTCCAGCTGTTGAACGCCACGCCGATCACCGGGATGTCGAGCTGGCGCTTCTTCACCATCGCGTAGAGCGTCGGGAAGATCTTCTTGTGGGCGAGGTCGCCCGTTGCGCCGAAGAACACGAACGCGTCGGACCGGCTGCGGCTCGTCACGTCAGGCCGTCTTCTCGTCGTGGCCGCCGAATTCCTTGCGCATCGCGGAGAGCACCTTGTCGGCGAAGTCGGCGGAGCCACGCGACGTGAACCGTTCGTAGAGGGCGGTCGTGAGGATCGGCGTGGGCACGCCTTCGTCGATGGCGGCGATGCTCGTCCAGCGGCCCTCACCGGAGTCGGAGACGCGACCCTCGAAGTCGGCGAGGTCGGGCGACACCGACAGTGAGTGCGCGGCGAGGTCGAGGAGCCACGAGGCGACCACGCTGCCGCGCCGCCAGACTTCCGCCGCCGCGCCGACGTCGATGTCGTACTGGTAGTACTGCGGCTCGCGGAGCGGCGTGGTCTCGGCGTCGTCGTCGCGCTGTTGCTTGCCGGCGTTCGCGTGCTTCAGCACGTTCAGGCCCTCGGCGTACGCGGCCATCATCCCGTACTCGATGCCGTTGTGGACCATCTTCACGAAGTGGCCGGCGCCGTTCGGTCCGCAGTGCAGGTAGCCGTTCTCGGCTGCGCTCGGCTCACCGGTCAGCCCCGGCGTGCGGGGAGCGGAGTCGACACCGGGAGCGATGGTCTTGAACACCGGGTCGAGGTGCGCGACGACGTCGTCTTCGCCGCCGATCATGAGGCAGAACCCGCGCTCGAGGCCGAATACCCCGCCGCTCGTGCCGACGTCGACGTAGTGGATGCCCTTCGGCTTCAGCGCGGCGGCGCGGTCGACGTCGTCGCGGTAGTAGCTGTTGCCGCCGTCGATGATGATGTCGCCCGGCTCCATCAACGCCGCGAGCTGGTCCACGGTGTCGCCGGCGATCGCGGCCGGCACCATGATCCACGCGGCGCGCGGCTTCGACAGCTTGGAGACGAAGTCCTCGAGCGAGTCGGCGCCGGTCGCACCTTCACCCGCGAGCGTCTTCACCGCGTCGGGGAACACGTCGAACGCGACGCATTCGTGTCCGTCGCGCATCAGACGACGGACGAGGTTGGCTCCCATGCGGCCGAGGCCGACCATGCCGAGTTGCATCGCGTGCTCCTAGCGGTTGCGGGTTGCGGGGGGGGGACGCGGACGGGCGAGGCAGGGTCGCGGTCAGTCGGCTGCCACTGTTGCGGTCTTCGACTCGACCTGGGCGAGCAGCTCGTTCCACGACTTCACGAACGACTCTGCGCCTTCCTTCTGG
>JBBQMI010000046.1:0-8581 GCA_038328825.1 Acidimicrobiia bacterium
GGTCATCGGGATGTACGGCGGCCAGGAGGACAACGGGTTCTATCGGCGCACTCCGAACGGGCTCGAGTCGTCGGGCGGCAGGGAAGTGCCGGCCGGCGAGGTCCTCGTGCTCGGCGACGACGTGATCCACTCGGTGGCCAACTCCCGCCGCGAGTTCGCGGTCGCCGTGCACGTGTACGGCGGCGACTTCTTCTCGACCGAGCGCTCGGAGTGGGACTTCGGCACCTTCGAGGAACGTCCGCGCGACTTCGCCCGGACACGGCAGCTCTTCGACGACGCCAACGCGCGTTGGCGCGAATCTCGCTGATCCCTCCTGATCGAGCGCGCCTCAGAGGTCGAGTGTCGGCGCCGCGGGATCGATCCCTGCACGGGTGAGGGCCTTGCGCTTGGTGCGCATCAGTTCCGCACGCGGTGCGCGCACGATCGACGCGCTGACGCGCTTCGTCTCGGCGACGAGCTCGTCGGCCTCGACGACGACCGACACGAGTCCGAGCCGCAGCGCCTCGTTCGCGTCGATCGCCCGACCGGTGAAGCACAGGTCGCGAGCGACCGCACCGCCGACGAGGGCTTCGAGCGGCCCGTAGACGACCTGGCTCCACTCCTGCTCGGGATGCGCGAACACGGCCGTCCGAGACGCGACGCGCAAGTCGCACATCACCGCGAGGTCGAACCCGCCCGCGAGGGCGGGGCCGTTGACCGACGCGACGATGGGGAGGGGGAAGGTGAGCACCGTGCGGTGGAACCGGTCACTCGACGCCCACAGCTCCTGCTGGAACTCCTCACCCTCGACGCGGAACTCCGCGAGATCGAAGCCGGCACAGAACACGTCGCCGGTTCCGGCGAGCACCACACACCGCACGTCTTCGTTCACCGCGAGCGCGTCGAGGGCATCGCTCACGGCGTCACGGACGCGGATGGACAGGGCGTTGCGCTTCTCGGGTCGGTTCAGGGTGACCGTGGCGCCCCCGTCTCTGACCGCGGAAACCGAGACGCCCTGCTCGTTGCTCGCCATCGGTGCTCCCGTCGCCTGGTTCGGCGCCACCAGCATGCACGATTTCGCCGTCGATCCGCAGTTCCCACCGAAGGCTCAAGTCTCGAACCGGCATGTGCCGATATCACCTACTCGAGTCGAGAGCTCCGGACTGGGTGGTTGTGCGCATGGACGAGGTGACGAACTCAGACGACGAGCGGCAACTCGCGGTCGGAACCCGAGTCGAGGTCCGCGACCGGTTCTGCGCCGCGTGGAACTCGGGCTTCGAGATCGTCGTCGCGACACGCCAGTGGTGCCGGGTGCGCCGCCTCTCCGACTCCTATGTGCTGCCCGTCGACTTCGACGTGCTCGACCTGCGCCCCGTCGAGGTGTACTGAGCAACGACGCCCTTACCGTCGACGGCGCAACCGATCGACGGGCCGGGTCAGGTGATCGGGCGGACCCGGCGGAGCCCGAACTCGCCGGGGAGGACGTAGTCGTCGGAGAGACGACGCACCCGGTAGCCGTGCGGAGTCGTGGCGGCGAGCTCGAAGCCTCTCGCCCATGCTCCGTCGAAGGTGCAGTGCACCTCGACCGGAGTTCCGACGCCGGGCCTCTCTGAGGTCGGTGCTTCTGTTTCCGGTTCCATCGCGTCCTCCTCTTCGACCCGAAGCCAGTCTGAGGGGAACGACGTGAGATGGTGATGAATCGGCTCGGGCGCGGCCGATGCGCTCGCCGGATCTCGACCGCGTCGATCTCGTCGTCGGCGAGCATCGCGTCGAGCGAGTCGTCGACCCTGGGGCACACCCCACGCGTCGGCCATGCGCTCGGCCTTCTCTCGGCGCGTGTCGCCCACGGCGGCCACGTCGCACTGCGGGTGCTCGAGGTAGCCCCGCTCGTTCATCGGCGCGGTGTTGCCGGTGCCGACGATGCCGGTGCCGATGCGCACGCGATACAGGTGGCCGCCCAGAACGGTCCAACCTGACAGAGGTGTCAGGTTGGGTCGGTGCGCGGTAGCGTGCTCCGATGGCGATCACCGGGCTCGCGAACCTCGCGGTGAAGGTCGCGGATCTCGACGCCGCGCTCGTGTTCTACGAAGGCGCCGGTGCGATCGTCAGCGACCGCATGGAGTGGGAGGGGGCGGAGCGCGCCGAGGTCCATCTCGGTGTGCTCCACCTCACTCTGTTCACCCGAGCGATCTATGAAGGCGCCGTCGACTTGCCTGCGGAGGGGTTCCTGCACCCCGCGTTGTACACCGACGATCTCGACCGCGAGCTCGAGGGCCATGACGTTCTCTGGGGTCCTGAGATCGTGCGGGGCCCGTCGTTCGGTGTCCGCCGCATCGCGTTCGTGCGCGCCCCCGGCGCGATGGTGCTCGAGTTCATGGAGCAGCTCGATCCACCCGACTGATCGCCGCGGTCACGAAGGCGTCGAGCCGCGTGGCCACGAGGCGGTCGTCGAGATCGGTCCGGCCCGCGTCGCGGAAGCTCGCGGTCGGGAGCGACCACGCGATGCCGTCGGTGGCGCACGCGAGGTCCCAGTACGGATCGGCGTCGGGCGCGAACGCGTCGGGGGTGTCGTCGCCGAAGAGCATCGCGAGGTTGAGCCGGCAGTGGCCGACGTCGACGCCCGGATCGCCGAGGCATCCCGACGCCCAGTCGACGATCCCGGTCAGGCGACCGCGTGACCACAGGGTGTTCAGCGGGTGGAAGTCGCGGTGGATCAGGGTGACCGGACCCGGCTGCGGCCCACGGACGACGATCTCGGCGGCGCGCTCCCACGTCGCGGGGTCATCGGTCCACGGTGGCGGGCCCGACCGGACGCCGCTGTCGTAGCGCGCGTAGTGGGGGAGGGCGCCACCGTCGAGCGCGTGGATGGGCCCGAGCGCGGCCGCGAGCTCCCGGACCCATCGGCTGCGATCCGCGGGCTGCAGATCGATCCGTCCGGGAACGCGCGTCGCCAGCACGGCGGGATCGCCCGCCTCTGAACCGTCGGCATCGAGGCCGACGAGCTCGGGGGCACGCAATCCGCGACCCGCCAGGTGGGACAGCACCGCCCCCTCCCTGGTCGCGAGATCGGGCTCGGTGAGCGCGATCGAGCCGACGAAGCGACGCAGCACGAGCCGGTGCCGCACCTGACGGAAGTCCGGCAGGGTCACGGACCTAGAGTCGGCGGATGCCGTACCGGCGCCGGGGCGCGATGCCACTGCTCGCGGCGGCGGTGCTGGCCGGAGCATGCCTCCTCGTCGCGACCGGCACGGTCGGCGGCCGGAGTGGCGACGCGGTGACGACGGAACCCCACTTGCAGCTCCGCGGTGACCTGCGACTCCCTGCAGGTTCGGGCGTGGGCGTCGCGCGGGTGCGCAGCGGCTGGATCGTGTCGGGCCCCGACTCGCTCGTGCGGCTCGACGACTCGCTCGCTCCGGTGCGCACGCTCACGTCCGCGATCCCGCCCGAGTGGCGAGCGAAGGGCTACACCCGCCTCGGCGACGTCGACATGGCCGGCGGTGTCATCTCCACCTCCTTCGAACAGCCCGACGACACGCTCGATCGGCAGGCCGTCGCTCGCTTCGACGCGACCACGTTGCGGTTCCTCGACGCGCGGGAACTCGCGCAGCACGGAGTCGCGTTCGTCGCGATCGACATCCGTGACCACGTCGCCTATTCGATGGATCCGGCCGACGGTTCCGAGCTGCTCCGCTACGACACCGCCGATGCGTGGCGTCCGCTCGCACCGTTGGGCCTCGGTCAGACGCTCGAGGGCGTGCGCGGTGGCGACGTGGCATCGGGCGCGGTGTGGCTCTCGACCGACGACGCGCGCCACGGCGTGTACCGGGTGGACACACGAACCGGTCTCGTCACCGATCTCGGATCCGCCGGGCATCTCGACGCGACCGTCGGCGGGCTGGACGCGACCCCCCGGGGTGAGGCCCGTCTCCACGTGGCGGTGGCCGATGGCGACGGCGCGGTGCTCACCGGGTTCGGGCTGGTCGGCGACGAGGTGCGGGGACCGATCGGCGAGGGTCACTCCGGCTGGCCGCCGGTGCTCGTGCTGGGGGCGGTGGTGCTCGTCGTGGCCGCGGGTGGAGCCGGGGCGGTGCTGGTCTACCGGGCCTGGGTCGGGCTCCGCCCACGCCCGGGGAGAACCTGACCGAACCGCCCCTGCGTGCCAAGATGCGAGTTCGCACGGAACGTGGCGCTGGGGGGCGAACGTGGACATCAGTCGGAGAAGGTTCCTGCAGAGCGCCGGACTCCTCGGCGGCGCCGCGCTCGGCGCGGCCGCGATCCCCGGCTGCCGTTGGCAGATCGACTGGCCCGTGACCGAACCGCTCGGCACGATCCTCTCGGTGCCGGCCAACCAGGCACCGATCGACCACGTCGTCGTCGTGATGATGGAGAACCGGTCGTTCGACCACTACCTCGGGTACCTCGCCACCGACTCCACCTTCCTGAGCAACGGGCTGAGTCGCTGGGGCTCGGACTTCCACGTCGACGGGCTCCAGCACCAGACCTTCCCCGACGCGAACGGCAACCCGGTGTCCACCGCGCACCTCTCCGAGCAGATCGGCCAGACGAACCCCTGGCGGGGGTGTGGGTTCCACGACCCGGGACACGGGTGGACCGCGGGTCGCGCCGAACGCGACGGCGGGTTCCTCGCGCCCGCGAGCGGCAACGACCAGTTCGCCCTCGGTTACTACAACGCCGGCGATCTCCCGTTCACGGAGCAGTTCGCCCGCAACGGCACCGTCTTCGACCACTACCACGCGTCGGTGCTCGGTCCGACCCACCCGAACCGCAAGTACCTGCACTCCGCGCAGTCGGGGGGCGGCAAGACGAATGCGTTTCCGACGGACCCGAACGGGTTCAGTTGGCCCCTGATCTGGGACAAGCTCGCCGCCGCGAACGTGCCGGCGCGCTACTACTACTCCGACCTCCCGTTCCTGGGCCTCTGGGGTCAGCGCGGTCTGAACTACTCGAGCCCCATCGCCCAGTACTACGAGAACTGCGCCGCGGGTACGCTCCCGAACGTCACGATGGTCGACCCGTACTTCTTCGGCGCCAACCAGTGCGACGACCACCCGCTCGCCGACGTACGTGCCGGCCAGCGCTTCCTCCGCGACGTGTTCAAGGCGTTCGTCGGGTCGCCCCACTGGCAGCACGGCGCGTTCATCGTCACCTATGACGAGTGGGGCGGGTTCTTCGACCACGTCGCGCCGACGCACTTCCCCGACGACCGGCCGAGCGCGAACGACGCCGACGACTTCACCCAGGCCGGGTTCCGGGTGCCGACGATGATGGCGTCGCCGTACGCCAAGTCCGGTTTCGTCGACCACCGCGACTACGACCACAGCTCGATCCTTCGGTTCCTGGAGTGGCGCTTCCTCGGCGCGCCGACCGAGAGCCCCTTCGGGAGTAGCAACTGGTTCCTCACGGCCCGGGACCGCAACGCCAGCAACATCGGCGCCAGCCTGCTGCCGACGATCGCAAATCCCGAGCCACCGTTCGACCTCGACCTCTCGCTCGACGCGCCGTCGGGGGCGTGTGCCCCCGGCGCCTCGTCGCTGCGCGCGCTGGAGAGCACGAACGGCGACGATGCCTTCAACGAGGGCGCCTGGCGGCAGTACCTCGACCAGGTGGGATTCAAGCTCGACTGACCCGTTAGTCTCCCGGGCGTGCAACCCCCGGTCGCGACGCGCGGAGTTCTCGGATCGCGAGCGCGAGCCGCCTTGGCGACGGTGTTGCAACGCGGGTGGGACGAGCTCGGTCGCCGAGCGACGATCGGCCCGGGCCAGCGACGAGCGCAGGCGTTCGGCCACTTCGGCGACGGCGCGGCGATCTGCTTCCCGGTCGCGGCCCTCTACGGCGAGCCCTACATCCGCATCGGTGCCGGCACCGTGGTCGGGCCGTACTCCACGCTCTCGGCCGGAGTCATGCCCGGACACGTCCCCGACCACGATCCGGTGATCGAGATCGGTGCGCGCTGCGTGATCGGCAAGGGGAGCGGAGTCGTCGGCCACCGCAGCATCGAGATCGGCGACGACGTCTGGACCGGCCACCACGTCTACGTGACCGACGCGAACCACGGCTACGAAGACACGTCACTCCCTCCCGGTCTGCAGTTCGCGGCGCCCCGCCCCGTCGTGATCCAGTCGGGCGCGTGGATCGGTCACGGCACCGTGGTGCTCCCGGGTGCGAGCATCGGCCGCAACGTCGTCATCGGAGCGGGCTCGATCGTCACCGGCACCATCCCCGACTACTCCGTCGCGGTCGGAAACCCCGCCCGTGTCGTCCGTCGGCACGTCGAAGGCGAAGGCTGGGTGAAGGTCGACCCCTGAAACCCTCGTTCCGGTCAGGTTCTGGCGGGCATGGGACAGCCACACATGACCAGTACGAGAGTTGGGGCTCGGGTCGGGCTATCCGGCGGGGGACGGGTAGGACGGGGGTTGCTGGTCGAGTGGGATCGTGGTGAATCCGGTGGTCGAGGTGGCGGGGTCGAAGACCGCGGCAGGCCGGGCGGGCCAGTTGTCCGGCAGGTAGCGCCGGCCGCCGTCGGCGTACTCGTACATCCCCGTGCCCGCGTTGCCGACCTCGTCGGTGCCGGTCGCGTCGGGGTTCCACCAGATCACCGTCGCGTCGTCGGAGCCGAACCAGTCGGTGCCGGGCCAGATCCCGTGCTTGCCCCAGGAGATGTGCAGCCACGTCGGCTTGGTCTCCGCGATCGACGGATAGCGGAACAGTCCGTTGCGGAACGACTGCGCGGTCAACTCCGGCCCGGCGAGGTGCAGGCCGGTGAAGAAGATGAGCGGGGCCTGCACGAGGACCTTGAAGGTCTTCGCCGCGGGTGGTTGGCCCGTCTGCCAGTCGAGGATCGTCGCGAGCTGGTCGGCCGACTCCGCGACGGGGGCGGGGAGTTGCGACACACCGAACGCGTGGGCCCACTGCCGTTGGTCGTACTGGCGGCCGAACAACGACGTGTCGGTGTACGCGGCACCGAGCACGATCCACTCGGGGAAGTAGTTCTGGGCCGTCGCCTCTTTGGTGAGGTACGACGGTGTGACCGGATCGCCGGCGAAGATCACCGTGGTCACGTTCGCCGCCTTCATCTTGGTGATGATCGTGCGCGCGTCCTCCTGCGCGCGTGCGAGGTCGAGCTGGTACGACGCCTGGGCGGCGAGCTTCACGCCCTTGTCGGCGAGCTCACGCACGAAGAGCTTGCCCGACTCGTCGAGCCCGGCGTACGACTCGTCGAAGCGGACCAGGCCGAAGGCTCGAGTGCGGTCGTGCATCGCCGTGTCGCCGGCGTACTGCGCCTTGCGTCCCGCGACCTGGCGGGTGATGAAGCGGACCCAGTGCTCCGCGGCCTGATCGGTCGACGGGAACGTGAGCCAGATGTCGGGCGCGTTCTGCGTGGCGAACGCATCGCTGGCCGCGAGCATGCAGTCGCCGAGGCACAGCACACCTCGGGTCGCAAGCTCGTCGGCGTACGCCGACGTCTGGCCCGGGCCACCGAACGACGCGAACGCCTTCACCTCGGTCGCGACCTTGATCGCGTCGGCCTTCGCCGCGGTTTCGTCGTCGGGCGCGCCGCTGCCCTTCACCGTGACGATCTTGATCTTGCGGCCCCACGTCTCGTAGTGCGACTGGAAGAAGTCGACGTAGGCCCGCACCGTTTTGGCCTCGGTGTTCAGCCCTTCGTCGGAGCCGGAGTTCTTGAAGAAGATCTGCTGGAGCTCGTCGGGTTGTGCCTGGTACAGCGCGATCGTGATCGTGTCGGCGGTGACGCCGGGCGCGGTCGCGCCTCCGTTCGCCGGCTTGCCGTTCTTCGGTGTCGGGTCGTACGGCTCCACACACGGCGGTGCGTAGGTGAGTGGGACCTTCACCTGCCCGGTCGTGGTGTCGCAGTTCGGTCCCCAGTCGATCGAGCCGGCGGTCCCGGCGGCCTTCGCGTCGGGGTAGGTGAGTGGCCCCTTGCCGGCTCCCGAGCTCGCCGAACTCGACGTGTCGGTGCCCGAGCCGTTGTCGCCACCCCCGCGGGAGAGCGCGACCACGAGGCCGACGACGACCACGACGACGACGATCGCACCGAGGGGTCCGTACCGTCGCAGGGCGCTCGGGCGCCCGCTCTTCGGTGTGGGTTCCATCTCAGCTCGTCCCCCCCGGGGTCTGCGCCCGACCGCCGGGGTCAGCGCGTCGGCGGAGGGTACTCCGGTGCCCGATCCTCGGGTGGGCGCGCGGTGACTCCGGTCACCGAACCATCCTGCTGGAACGCAAGCGTCGGGCTGTTGGGCCAGGTACCGGGGCGGTAGCGCTTCCCGCCGTCGGCCCACCGGTACAGGCCCTTGCCGGGGATCCCGATCTCGTCGGGCCCCGTCGCTTCGGCGTCGAACCAGATCTCGGTGGCGTCGTCGAACGGGGAGTAGTCGGCGGTCTTCGAGCCGTGGTACCCCCACGAGACGCGGGGCTCGGTCGGCCCACCGCCCGTGGGCGGGTAGCGGAAGAGGCCGTCGCGGAACGTCTCGGCGGTCAGATCAGGACCGGCGAGGTGGATCCCGGCCATGATCTGTTGCACGTTCCCCGCGATCAGCACCGCGGTGGATGTCGCCGGCGGTGG
>JBBQMI010000047.1:0-8561 GCA_038328825.1 Acidimicrobiia bacterium
CGGAGGCGCGTCGGGTGCGCGCCGGGCCAGATCGGGAACGAGCCGACCGATCTCGCCGCCGTGCCGCGCGACGTGGTCGACGATGACTTCGTCGCCGACGTTCGTCACGACCTGGCGCAGCAGCTCGGTCCACGGTGCGTGGGGCGCGGCCACGTGCTCGTCGCACCGGCCGAGCACCACGAGCGCGCCTTCGTCGTGCGCCTGACGCGCGAGCTCCGACGCGAGGCGGGTCTTGCCGATGCCGGGCTCGCCCGCGAGGAGCACGGTCGTCGCGCGATCGACCTGCGCGCGCTTCCACGCCTCGGTGAGCCGGAGGCGCTCGTCTTCGCGTGCCGCGAACGGGAGCTCGCCACCCTGACGACGCAATGGCGCGGGAAGGGGAGACTGCGTCGCGACCGCCGCCGACCACGGCACCTCGAACGCGATGACCGGCTCGGGCAGACCCTTCAGCTCGATCTCGCCGACGAGCACGAAGCTGAGTTCGGTGTGGCCGCGGGCGAGCCCGCGCACGAGGTCGTCGCAGAGGATTTGCGCACCATCGGCCGAGTCGCACAGTCGGGCCGCGGTCACGACCGGCGTGCCGTGACAGTCGCCGTCCTCCCAGGACACGTCGCCCGCGCTGATGCCGACGCGCACCTCGATGCGGCGGTCTTCACGGCTCTGGCGGTTGGCCCGGTCGATCTCGCGCTGGATCTCGTGGGCCGCGTTCACGGCCTCGGTCGTGGCGCCGAATGCGGCGAGGATGCCGTCGCCGAGCCCTTTGACCACTGTGCCGCTGTGCTTGGTCACGACGGCGTGGAGCACCTCGTCGTGGCGGCGGCGGACCAGATCGGCCTCGACGTCGCCGAGGCGCGCCCGCATCTGCGTGCTCCCGACCACATCGGTGTACAAGATGGTCGCGGTGCCTGCTCCGGCCTCGATCAAGGACTGGGAGCCTAATTCGGTTACGTCCGGAGTGTGCCGATCCGGGCGCTGTGCGAGCGTCGGCGCAGGCGGGATGGTCGGAGCCTTGTTGCGAACGGCCGCAGCGTCGTCGCCGATCACGAACGAGACAGGTCGGGACACCTGCTCCCTCCGAGTTCGCGGGTGTCGTCGGTCGCGCCGCGTCCATCGGGGCGACCAGCCCCGATCGGTGCCCGGGGGAGGGCGGTGCCGGGGATGATCGGGAGCTCCGAGAGCCCGCGGAGAACGAGCCCGTCGCCGTGGCGCCAGTGCAGCTCTTCGACTGGGACGGCGAGGCGGAGGTGCGGGAAGCGACGTACCAGCGTCCCGAGTGCGAGCTGTCCTTGCATGCGTGCGAGTCGGGCGCCGAGGCAGAAGTGGATGCCGTGCCCGAACGCGAGGTGGTGCAGCTCAGCACGCGCGATGTCGAGCGTTTCGGGATCCGGATTCCGGTGGGGATCGCGGTTCGCCGAGGCGAGATTGACGATGACCTGCCCACCCTCCGGGACCGTGACACCGCCGATCTCGATCGGCTCGCGCGCGTAGCGGAACGTCGAGTGCGGGGCGGGTGCGTCGAAGCGGAGGAGCTCCTCGAGCGCGACGTCGATGGTGCCCGGATCCGCTCGCATCTTCTCGAGTTGGTCGGGATGGCGGAGCAACGCGACGACCGAGTTGCCGATGAGGCTCGCCGTGGTGTCGTGCCCGGCGACGATCAGCTGGAAGATCGTCGAGAGCAGCTCCTGTTGGCTGAGGCGTTCGTCGCCGTCGCGTGCGCTGATCAACGCGCTGACGAGGTCGTCGCCGAGCGACAGCTGCTTCGCCGCGACGAAGTGCTCGAGCATCTCCACGACGGCGTCGGACGCGGCCTTCGCCCGGCCGTACTCCTCGGGCGACGCAACGGGACCGAGCAGCGTCGTGAGCGCACGCCCCAGTCGCCCCCGGTCGGCTTCGGGGACGCCGAGCAGCTCGCAGGTCACCGTGAACGGCATCGGGAACGCGAAGGCGGCGACGAGGTCGACCGGACCATCCGGTCCCCGGGCGGCGATGTCGTCGAGCAGGTCGTCGACGATCGTCTGCACGTGGGGGCGCAGACTGTCGATCCGGCGAGCCGAGAAGGCGGCCGAGACCAAGCCCCGCAGTCGTGTGTGGTCGGGCGGATCCACCGCCAGCATGTGGCGCGCGAACGCGGGCCCGGGCAGACCCTCGGCCACGACCTCGCCGCCCGACGCGAGCGCAGCGTGCATGTCCTTCGACAGCCGTGTGTCGTTCAGCGCCGCACGAGCTTCGGCGTATCCGACCACGAGCCACGCGTCGTGCCCGTCGGCCAGCGTGACCGCGTGGACTGGGCCTCGCTCCTGGAGTCGGGCGAACATCGGGAACGGGTCGTCGGGGTCGAACGCTCCCCACGCGCTGAGGGTCTGCTCCAGGTCCTCCATCGGCGTGTCCACCTACTTCGCCCTGACTGCGACGACCTCGACGTACTCGCTCGCGACGCGGAGCGTGCCGGTGCTCGACGAGTTGTGCGTGCGTGCGAGCGTGAGCAGGTCGTGCTCGAGTGCAAGCCCTTCGTCGGCGCCGAGTGCGCCGACCACCTTGAAGGTCGGGCCGTAGTAGGTGCGGAAGGTGTCGAGCCAGTGCTCGGCCGAGCGGTAACGGAACACGAACTCGCGGCGCCGCAGGTCGAGCGCCTGCACGTCGTTCCCGAACAGCTCGGAGAGGCGCACTTCTGCCCCCCATTCGAGTGGCGAACGAACGCCGGCGGGCGGTGGTGCGTAGCGCCCGATGACCTTGAACATCTGACCGATGAAGCCGTGGGGCGTCCAGTTGGTGAGCCCGATGCGCCCCCCGGGTCGGCACACGCGGAGGAGCTCGGCTGCCGCGCGCTCCTGGTTCGGCGTGAACATCACGCCGAACGTCGACAGGACGTTGTCGAACGTCGCGTCGGCGAAAGGCAACGCCTAGGCATCGGCCTCCTCGAACTCGATGCTCAGGCCCTCGGCGGCGGCACGTGCTCGTGTCCCGGTCAGCAGCGCCGGAACGTAGTCGGACGCGGTGACCTCGCAGCCCCGTCGTGCAGCCGCGAGCGACGCGTTGCCGTTGCCGGCGGCGACGTCGAGTACCCGGTCGCCGGCAGCGACGTCGACGGCTTCGCAGAGCATCTCGCCGGTGATCTGCAACGTCGTGCCGATCATGGCGTAGTTCCCCGAGGACCACGTGGCCTGTTGGCGGGTCTTGATCGCGTCGAAGTCGAGGTCGGGAGAGGTCGTGGTCATGGTCGTCTCCTTGATGGGATGGATCGCGGGTGCGGATCGGCGTACCGCGTGCGCGGCGGCCTCATGGTCCCGGCCGTGCTCGATGAGCAGCTCGGTGAGCCGGTCGTGATCGGTCATGGTCCGATCATCGGCGGTCGGCATCGGCGGCGCATCGGCGGTCCCTGCCATTCCGGAGAAAGCCGGGTGGGTAGTTCGCGCCACGCCCGGTAGCGTCTCGCCCCGTGAGCTCCGCGGCGCCTTGGCCCGAGAACCGACGTTCGAGCGCACTGGAACCCGCGCTCGACGCCCTGGCTCGCCACGAGTGGCAGGAGGCCTACGACGCCGCCGGGCTCCTCGATCGTCAGGACGGCGATCGACTCGGCGAGGCGGACCGCCTCGAGGTGCGAGCCGAAGCCGCCTGGTGGCTGGGTCGGATGGAGGAGTGCATCGAATCACGTCAGGCCGCGTACGCGATCTTCGAGGCAGGCGACGCTCATCGGTCGGCAGGGCATTGCGCGGTGCGGCTCTACGAGCACTACTGCTTCAAGGCCCAGCCCAACATCGGTGGCGCGTGGTTGCGACGCGCTCGCCGACTGCTCGACAGCGATCGAGAATGCGCTGCGTACGGCAACCTGGTGCTGCGCGAGCTCGAAGTCGAGCACGGACGCGGGGCACTCGACGCCTCGGCCGAACTGGCACGTTCGGTCATCGAGCTCGGTCGACGACTGACCCTGCCGGATCTCGAAGCCGAGGCGTTGCAGGCTCTCGGTCGAGTGCTCGTCGACCAGGGCTTGCCCCGCGACGGACTCGAGCACATCGACGAAGCGATGCTCCTCGCGGTGGAAGGGAAGCTCAGTCCCTATTCGACCGGCAAGGTCTTCTGCAGTCTGATCAGCGCGTGCGAGGAGCTCGGCGACTACCGCCGCGCCGCGGAGTGGACCGACGCGACCAGCCGCTGGTCGGAGCGCTATCCGTTCGCCGTGTTCCCGGGACTGTGCCGCGTGCATCGCGCGTGGGCCCTGGAATGCCGCGGAGAGCTCACGCGAGCCGAGCAAGAGGTCATCCGCGCGTGCGAGGAGCTCGTGGGTGTGAGTCGTGCCCACGCCGCGGTCGGGTTCGTCGAGCTGGGTGAGGTGCGTCGCCGACTCGGCGACCTCGACGGGGCCGAGGAGGCGTTCCGTGAGGCCGAGGCGCTGTCCGGCCGGCCGCACGCCGGCCTGGCGCTCCTCCGCCTCGCCCAAGATCGACTCGAGGCGGCCCGCGCGATCATTGTCCGGGCACTCGACGAGGAGACCTGGAACCGGCTGGCCCGCGCCAAGCTGCTGCCCGCCCGGGTGCAGATCGCCCTCGCGTGCGGCGACCTCGAAGCGGCCCTCGCCGCCTCGACCGAGCTCGACCGGATCGCATCCGAGTTCGACAGCCCCGCGCTCCTCGCAGCCGCCGCGTCGGCGCAGGGCCGACTGAGCCTCGCGCGGGGTGCAGCGACCGATGCCTGCGCGGCGCTCCGGCAGGCCCTCGACCGGTGGCAGGAGCTCGACGTGCCGTACGAAGTCGCCACAGCTCGGCTGCTGCTCGGTCAGGCCTGCCGCAGTGCCGGCGATGAGGACGGCGCGATCGGATCCTTCGCGGCTGCTGAAGCGATCTTCGAGCACCTCGGCGCGACGCTGGACGTCCGCGCGACCCGCGACCTCCATCAGCCCGGGGTGCTCCCCGCCGGCCTCACCGACCGAGAAGCGGAGGTCCTGCGCCTCGTCGCCTCGGGGCGCTCCAACAAGGACATCGCCGCCGCGTTGTTCCTCAGCGAGAGGACGGTCGCGCGGCACGTCTCGAACATCTTCGTCAAGACGGGGGTCTCGTCGCGTTCCGGTGCCACCGCGTACGCGTTCGCACGCGGCCTTGCCGGCTCGTGACCGCCGGCCCGTGACCGCCGGCCCGTGACCGCCGAGCGGCGATGACGAAGCGCCGGACGCTCGAGGAGTTGCGGCGGCGTGGCCTCTTCCTCGAGTGGGCCACCAACGGCTGGAACGCCATGGAGGTGGTAGTCACCATCACACTCGGGTTGCGGGCCGGCTCGCTGGCACTGATCGCGTTCGGTCTCGACTCTGTCGTCGAGATCTTCGCCTCGACCGTGGTGATCCGGAACCTTCGCGACGAGCGCGTCGACCCCGGGGACCAGCGGGTGCATCGTTCGCTGCGACTCATCGCCGTGGCCTTCTGGGTCCTCGCCGCGTTCCTCGTGGTCATCAGTGTCCGCGGCCTGGTTCGCGGCGATCGGCCCGACAGCTCACCGCTCGGCGTCGGGTACCTCGCCGTCACGGCTCTCGCGATGTTCGGTCTGGCTCGGCTCAAGCGCGTGACCAGCGACGAACTCGGGAGTGAGACGCTGCGGGCCGAGGCGGCCATGACGTTCCTCGACGGTTGTCTGAGCACGGGCATTCTCATCGCGCTGGTGCTCAACGCCTGGCTCGGCTGGTGGTGGACCGATGCCGCCGCCGCACTCCTCGTCGCGGGATTCGCGATCACCGAGGGTGTCGGGCACTGGCGGGAGTCCGCGCCTCACGAGGATCTCGAGGATCCTGGACCACGACGAGGTCCGGGCACCCGACCTCCGTCGTCGTAGTCGGTCGTCTTAGTGGGGCGTGGCGCTGGCCGCTGACCGGGCGGCGCGACGCGGCGACCAGATCCGCACGAGCGTCATCATGAGGACGACCGCCGCGGTGAGCAGGCACGCCCACTGGAACAACGGATTGTGCCGATCGGTTCCGGCAGTGATGCCGTGCACCGTCGCCACCACGAACAGGACGAAGCTCGTGAGGTGCACGGCGTGCCAGGTGCGGCGCGGCATCTTGCGCATCGCCAGAGACGTCAGCTCGATCGCGACGAGCAGGTACATCCCGACAACTCCGAGCGCGACGGCCGCGGGTTTGTAGCTCGAGGCGAACGGTACGAGGATCTCCACCGGACCGAAGCCGATGAACTGGTCGGCCGCGAGACCGACGACGTGCACGGCGACGAACGCCACGGTCAACCCGCCGAGGAAACGGTGTACGTCGAGCATCCAGTTGGGCGCCGGCTTTCGGACCAACCGGGTCGAGAACTGCAGACCGCTGATCACCGCGAGGGACGCGAGGGCCCAGGCGACGATCCCACCGGCCCGGGCCACGTACCACCACGTCTGTGAGCGCACCGGCGCACCCTACAATGAGGCAGTCTCAGCTTCCGCGGGTCGTGGTGTGGGGGGCCGGTACCGCGCTCGTCGGCGCGCTCGTCGGGGTCGAAGCCTTGGGCGTCGCCGGAGTCGCCGGAGTCGCCGGAGTCGCAGGAGTCGGTGCTGTCGGTGCTGTCGCGCTCGCGGGAGCTGCGACCGTGCTGACGTTCGCGACCGCCACCGTTCCCGCGATCCCGAAGAACGACGCGATGCTCAGTCCGCCGAGCAGCCATCGGGTCGCGGCCGCCGGGTGACGTCGGCGCGGCTTCGGGTTCCTCGGTCGGGATGCGGCGGCCGAACCGGCACCGGTCGGCTCGCTGCTCGTGGCGGTGACAGGTCGCCGGGTGGCGCCGGCGGTTGCTCGGCGCGCCTCGAGGCGTCGGATCCGTTCGGCCTGGTCCGTGTCGTCGGTGCGGTCATTCATCGGAACCTTGTCCCTTCTCGTGGTTGACTGGCGCGGTCGTGACGGCTGCGCCGGCGGTGCTGTCCTCGTGTTCACGTCCGCTTGCGTCGCCGCTCCTCGCGGCCGTGCCCGTCTCGACGCTCCGGGAGGGAGACTGCACCGGGGCGATCACCGCGCTGGGCTGAGCGACGGGAGCAGGCGAAGACGCGAAGCCGAGTGCCCCGAAGTTCGCCCCGATCGCGATGGCGGCTGACACGAGGCTCATCGAGACCGCGGTCGCGGCTGCGACGGCCGTCTTCCTCTGCATGGCTCGCTCCTCTCGTTCGTGGATGCCGGCCGCTGTGGTCGCCGGCTCTCGTGGTACTCAGACAACACGAGAGCCGTGAAGGCGCCCGCGGGGCGTCCGTGAAGTGTCCGTGAAGGGGCAGGGGGCTCGGACGAGGTCGGCGTACCCTGACCGGCGTGGGAAAGCGTGTGCTGATCGTCGACGACGAGGATCGGATCCGAGACATCGTCCGGGGCTACCTCGAGCGCGACGGCTTCGAGGTCGCCGAGGCGCGCGACGGCGATGCCGCGCTCGACGCCGCCCGCGACTGGCGCCCCGATCTCGTCGTGCTCGACGTGATGATGCCGGGTACCGACGGGATCGAGGTGCTGCGCCGACTCCGTACGACGTCGGAGGTGCCGGTGATCCTGCTCACCGCGCGTTCCGAAGAGGTCGACACGCTCGTCGGGCTCTCCGTCGGTGCGGACGACTACGTCACGAAACCGTTCAGCCCACGCGAGCTCGTGGCTCGCATCATGACGGTGATGCGTCGAGCGACTGGGACCACTGCGCTCGACGCCGCGGATCGACTCGCGTTCGACGGACTCGTCATCGATGTCGGCGCACGTGAGGTCGAGCGTGGCGACCGAGCCGTCGCGCTGAGCACGCTCGAGTTCGATCTGCTCGTTGCCCTCGCGCGCGCGCCTGGGCGCGTGCTCACCCGCCGCCAATTGCTCGAGAAGGTCTGGGGCTTCGACTTCTTCGGCGACGAGCGGGTGGTCGATGTGCACATCCGGAGCATCCGCAAGGAGCTGGGCGACAGCGCCGAGGCCCCGGAGCTGATCGGCACGGTGCGCGGAGTGGGATACAAGTTCCTCGGAACGCCGGAATGAGCGCATGGAGGCGGCTCGACGTCCGCCTGTTCGCGTCCTACGTGCTGGTGGCGCTCGTCGTCTTCGCCGCGCTGGCTGTGACGCTCCGGATCGTCGCGCCGGCCCGCTTCGACGACGACATCAAGGCGGTGTCCGAGTCCCGGGGGAACGACAGCGACTCGCACAGCGTGTTCGTCGACTCGCTCGACTCCTCCCTCGTGATCGCCCTCGCGGTGAGCCTCGGCGCAGCTGCGATCGTGTCGACACTGGTCGCCCGCAGGATCGTTCGCCCGGTGCGCGAGGTGCGCGACGCGACCCGACGGTTGGCGAACGGCCACTACGACGAACGAGTTGCCGAGCCGGGGGAGCGCGAGCTCGCGGAGCTGGCACGTGATGTCAACCGGTTGGCGGTGGAGCTCGAGACCACCGAACGGCGCCGGGTCCGGCTCGTCTCGGAGGTCGCCCACGAGATGCGGACACCGCTCACGACGATCGAGGGCTACGTGGAAGGGATGATCGACGGCGTCTTCGAGCCCACCGAGGAGGTGCTGGTGGCGGTCGGAGAGGAGACGGCCCGACTGCAGCGGCTCGCGTCGGACCTCGCTGAGCTCTCCCGCTC
>JBBQMI010000048.1:0-8482 GCA_038328825.1 Acidimicrobiia bacterium
CGTCGATCGGTCAGGTCCACCGCGCCGTGCTCGCGACGGGCGAGCGCGTCGTGGTGAAGGTCCAGCGACCGGGGATCGCCGACATCGTGTCGCGCGACACGCAGGCGATGGTCTCGCTCGCCGGCTTCCTCCAGCGCCGCACGACGATCGGGTTGCGGGTCGACGTGGTCGGTCTCGTCCGTGAGTTCACCGACGCGGTCGAGGAGGAGCTCGACTTCAACGCAGAGGCCCGGTCGGAAGCGCGGGTCCGCGAGAACCGCAAGGACGACGTCGGGGTGCGTATCCCCGAGGTCTACGAGCACGTGTCGACCCATCGGATGCTCGTGCTCGAGGAGATGTCGGGCCGGACGATCGCAGACGTCGGCGCCGTCGACGCGGCGCCCGTGTCACGTGACGAGCTCGCGAACCGGCTCCTCGCGTCGTTCCTCGGACAGATGCTCACCGACGGGGTCTTCCACGCCGATCCGCACCCCGGCAACATCCTCGTGGAGTCCGACGGCACCCTCGCGCTCCTCGACTTCGGATCGACGGGCGTGCTCGACGCCGTGACGCTCCAGGCGCTCGGCGGGATGCTGCTCGCGACCCAGCTGAACGATCCCGCCCTGCTGCGGCGCGCCGTCGTCGCGATCGCGCCACCTCCACCCGGCGCCGACGTCAGCCGGCTGGAGTCGGATCTCGGCCGGTTCCTCGCGGTGCACGTCGGCGGGGGCGGACTCGACGTCTCGATGTTCCAGGCGATGATCGGCGTGCTGCGCCGGAACCACCTGAGCGTCCCGCACTCGTTCACGTTGCTCGCGCGGGCGCTCATCACCCTCGACGGCACCCTCCGCACGCTCGCGCCGGGGTTCTCCACCGCGACGCACGCGACCGCGATCGCACGACCGATGCTCGCACCGACCGACTCCGACGCGCTCCAGGAGCAGCTCACCGAGGAGCTCCTGCGCAGCCTCCCGTCGCTGCGGACGTTGCCCGACTCCGCCGAGGCGATCGCGAACCAGCTGCGCACCGGCCAACTGAGCATCCGCAGCCGTCGCTACGCCGACCCCGACGACGCCACGTTCGTCCGCACGCTCCTCAACCGGGCGGTGCTCGCCGCCGTCGGCCTCATCGGCCTCCTCGTCTCCGCCCTCATCCTGCTCGCAGCCGCGCAGACGTCGAACGGCCGCGACGCCTCCACCCTCGAGGCCATCGGCTACTCCGGCATGTTCCTCGCCACGATCATCACCATGCGCGTCGTCGCCCTCGTCGTCCGCGACGGCAACAACTGACCGGTACCGAGCCCCAGCCCTCGTTCTGGTCATGTGTCGTGTTGCAGGCCAACGCAACAGATGACCAGTACGGGGGGGGGTCAGCGGGGTTCGTCGACGGTGGTGCCGCGGCCGAGGACGGAGGCGGCGATGCCGAGGAGGCCGACGAGGGCGGCGCACACGATCCACATCGCCTCCGGACCCGGGCCGCCGTACAGGGGCGCGGCGCCGAACGCGGCCAACGCGGCGGCGGCGGCACCCACAGCCCCGTAGAGGCCCTGGCCCGCGGCGGCGAGCGACGGCGGTGCGCCGCGGGCGACGGCTGCCTGCCCCGCGGGAACGGTGACGGCGTCGCACACCGAGTGGACCAGCGCGAGGATGGACGCGATCAGGATGGAGCCGGTGAGGCCGTAGCCGATGATGCAGGGCACGGTGACGACGAGGGCGATCACGCCACTGCGGATCGGGCCCCGCCGATCGGCGAGGCGACCTCCGAAGGGACTCAAGGCGACCAGCGGGAGCGCGAACACTGCCAGGGTCACGGCGATGACTGCGGTGCTGGCGCCGAGGTCGCTCATGTACTTGGCCCACATCGCGTCGAACACACCGATCGACAGGAACAGGGCCGCCGCGAGCGCGAGCCCCGCGAGCACGCCGCGTCGGCGGAGCAGGAGGCGGATGACTCGCTTGTCGCCCTGCGGTTCGACCGGCGGTTCCGCGAGTCGGGCCACCGCCGGCGACGTGACCGCGAGTGCGATCGCGAACACGATGAACGGCGCGTGCAGGCCGAGCACGCCGGCGACGAGCGCGGCGATGGGTGGTCCGGCGATGAAGCCGCCGACCTCGACGCTCGCGAGCCGACCGAGCGCCTCACCCGACCGCTCGCCCGAGAGGCTCACCACGACACGACGAGTCGCCGGGATGAAGACTCCCGAGCCGAGGCCGAGGAGGATACGGGCGCCGATGAACTCCCAGAGGTGCGAGGCGAGCCCGAACCAGAGCATTCCCGCCGCCGCAACGGCCAGACCGCCACGCAGGAGCAGGCGGGTGTAGCCGCGGTCGGCGTAGCGGGCGAGCGACACCTGGGCGACGAGGCCGGCGAGGAAGCTCGCACCGCCGATGAGGCCGAGCCCGTACGTCGGAAGGCCGTACTTGTCCTGGAGATCGGCGAGCAGCGCGAAGATCCCGCCGTAGCCGAGCGCCTCGACGGCGACCGCGGCATAGAGCAGCTTCGGGATGCGCGGCATCGCCGTGCGGGTGCGTTCCATCGGAGGCGTGCGGGCCGTCAGGTGGAGCTGGAGGTGCCCGCGTCGGCATCAGCGACGGCCGTGGCCTTCGCCCACCGGTAGTCGGCCTTGCCCGACGGCGACCGGACCATCTCGTCGACGACGACGATCGCGCGCGGCACCTTGTAGCCGGCGATCGTCTCGCGTGCGTGCGCGGCGAGCGCGTCGGATTCGGGGGTCGCACCCGGGCGCGCCTTCACCACCGCGACGACCCGCTCGCCCCACCGTTCGTCGGGGACGCCGACGACGACGACGTCGAACACGTCGGGATGCGACTTCAGTGCGAGCTCGACCTCTTCGGGGTAGATCTTCTCGCCGCCCGAGTTGATGCTCACCGAACCGCGCCCGAGCACGGTGATGGTGCCGTCGGCCTCGACCCTGGCCATGTCGCCCGGGAGGGCCCAGCGCTCGCCGTCGATCTCGACGAACGTGGCCGCGGTCTTGGCTGGGTCCTTGTAGTAGCCGACCGGCATGTAGCCCTTGCGCGCGAGCCGACCGACCACACCGTCGCCGGCCTGCACCGGCTTGCCGGCATCGTCGAGGACGGTCGTGTGCTCGCCCATCGCGAACCGGGGCTTGCCCTCGGAGTCGGTGCCGGCCACCGTGCCCTGGAACCCGGTCTCGGACGCGCCGAGCGAGTCGATCACGAGCAGGTTCGGCAGTCGCTTCGCGATCGCCTCCTTCACGGTGGGCGAGAGGATCGCGCCACCCGAACCGATCACGAAGAAGCTCGACAGGTCGATCTCGGCGAGCTCGGGGGAGTCGAGCGCCTCGATGAGCGGACGCGCCATCGCGTCGCCGACGAGACTCGTGGTCATCACCTTCTCGCGCTCGATGGTACGCCACGTGGCGATCGGATCGAGCTTGCGCGCCGACGACAGCACGACCGTGTTCCCCTGCAGGAGCATCATCGTTGCGACCCACTGGGCCGCGCCGTGCATGAGCGGTGCGAGCGGGAAGCCCACGGTCCCGCCGGCGCTCCGGGCTTCGTCCAGCACCTCCTCCACCGACTCGTACGGTGCCCCACCCATGCGCATGAGCGCGCCGATCGTGGAGTTGAAGTAGTCGTCCTGACGCCACATGACGCCCTTCGGCATGCCTGTCGTGCCACCCGTGTAGAGGATGTAGAGGTCGTCGGGGGAGCGGGGCGCGAAGTCGCGCTCCGGCGACGCGGCGGCCAGGGCGGCCTCGTACTCGACGGCGCCGATGGTGGTGAGGTCTTCGTCGGTGTCGTCGTCGATCGAGACGAAGACCTTCAGCTTCGGGCAGTCGTCGAGCACGGCCGCGATCCGGGGAACGAACTCACGGCCGTGGACGAGCGCGACGAGGTCGGCGTTGTCGAAGAGGTAGCGCAGCTCGGCCTCGACGTAGCGGTAGTTGACGTTGATCGGCACCGCGCGGATCTTCCACGCGGCGAACATTGCCTCGATCCACTCGGGGCCGTTGTACGCGTAGATCCCGACGTGGTCGCCGGGCTGCACCCCGCTCGCGGCGAGGTGGTGGGCGAGACGGGTGGCCCGCTCGTCGAGCTCGCGGTAGGTGAGGCGCCGATCCTCGGACACCACCGCCTCACGGTCGGCCGCCACGTCGGCGACGGCTTCGAACAGGTCAGCGAGGTTCCATTGGTCGGCCACGGCGGCCCACCCTAATGGTCGAATCGAGCAGGCTCCGCTGCGGCTCCTCCCATGGTCGAATCCGCGGCGCCGGCTCGACCGCCCACCCGTTCGGCACCCGTGACGCGCTTCCGCAGGCTCCGCTTCTTCTCCTACCGAACGGCGATGACGGAGGAGCCGTGGCCGAACAGGCCCTGGTTCACGGTGATGCCCGCGGTGGCGCCCTCGACCTGCCGGTCGCCGGCCTGGCCCCGCAGCTGCCACGTGAGCTCGCAGACCTGGGCGATCGCCTGGGCCGGAACCGCCTCCCCGAAGCACGCGAGCCCGCCGCTGGGGTTCACCGGGACGCGACCGCCGATGGTGGTGTCGCCGTCGTTGAGGATGCGTTCGGCCTCGCCCTCCTTGCACAGGCCGATGTTCTCGTACCAGTCGAGCTCGAGGGCGGTGGACAGGTCGTAGACCTCGGCGAGGCTCATGTCGTCGGGTCCGAGACCGGCCTGCTCGTACGCGGCGTGCGCGATGGAGTCGCGGTAGGTGCGTTCCGGCAACGACACGGTCGCGGCGGAGTCGGTGGCAAAGTTCGGCATCTCGATGACCGTGTTCGGGTACGTCGGCGTGACCGTCGACACCGCGGCGATGCGCACCGGTCCCTTGGCTCCCTTCGACTTCGCGTAGTCGAGGCTCGACAGCACGATCGCAGCGGCGCCGTCGCTCGTGGCGCAGATCTCGAGGAGGCGCAGCGGGTCCGACACGACCGGCGACGCCGCGACGTCGGCCTCGGTGACCTCCTTGCGGTACCGCGCGTTCGGGTTGTGGAGCCCGTGACGGGCGTTCTTCACCTTCACCTTGGCGAAGTCTGCCTGGGTCGCGCCGTACATCTCCATCCGGCGACGGGCGTACAGGCCGAAGTACGTCGGGTTCGTCGCACCGAGCAGCCGGAACCGCAGCCAATCGGGATCGTCGCCTCGCTCACCCGAGTTGGGCGCGAGGAACCCCTTGGGAGTGGTGTCGGCACCGACCACCAGGGCGACGTCGACGAGACCAGCGAGGATCTGGGCGCGAGCCGAGTTGAGCGCGGTCGCGCCCGACGCGCACGCCGCGTACGACGACGCCACCGGCGCACCCTGCCAACCCAACGCCTGCGCGATCGACGCACCGGCGACGTAGCCGGGGTAGCCGTTGCGAACGGTCTCGCCGCCGGCGACGAACTGCACGTCGCGCCAGTCGACTCCGGCGTCGTCGAGCGCAGCACGCGCCGCGACCACGCCGTACTCGATGAAGTTGCGACCCCACTTGCCCCACGGGTGCATCCCGACCCCGAGGACCGCGACACCGTCCGGCGGGCTCATACGAGCTTCCAGTTCCACATGAGGTGCTCCGCTTCGTCGTCTTCGTAGAGCGTGCCGAGCACGAGCTCGACCTCGGCGCCGACCTTCAGCGCAGAAGGGTCGTCGCCCGCGGCGAGCTGGCCGAGCACCACCATCTGCTCGTCGGGGAGCTCCGCCGCGACGACCGTGTACGGCACGAACGGGTCCGGTGCGATGTAGGGCGCCGGCGGCTCGTAGTGGTTCGTGGTCCACGACCAGACGCGACCGCGCCGCCCGAGCGTGGTCTCCTCGAGCTCCTCCCCCGGCGCGGCGGGGTTCCGCGAGAACGCGAGGCTCTTCGGGAAGAAGATGCTCCCGGTGGTGACACCGCGGCTCGCGAGCAGCTCGGGCTCTTCGCCGGTCGTGAACCATCCGTCGATTGCGGGGACCTTCGGTTTCGTCATGTGCTCGGTTCCTGTTCGAGGCGACGCAGGGTGGCGTCGGCCTGTTCCATGATGCGCGCGATGAGCTCGGCGACGGTTGGGAGCTCGTCGATCACCCCGACGTTCTGGCCCGTCGGCAGGATGCCGGCGTCGAGTCGACCTTCTACCAGCGCGGCGCGGGTGAGCATCGGCGCGTTGGCGGCCATGGCGAGCTGGGCGAGGCTGAGGTCCTGGCTCTTGCGCATCGCGAGGCCTTCGCGGGCGAGGTCACCGACGGATGTGCCGGTCAGCTTGCGGAACTCGAGTGCGTTGCGCAGCGCGCGGGGGAGCGCGGTGATGCGGCCCGAACCCGTGAGGTGTTCGATCACCTCGGTACGGATCACGCGTTGCGGATGACCGTCGATCGCGGTGGTCACCACCGTGCCGGTGACGGGAGTGGCGAGGTACACCGCCTTCACGTCGTCGGGCACCGTGCTCTCACGCGTCAGGAGGAAGCGCGTCCCCATCGCGATCCCCGCGGCGCCGTAGGCCAGCGCGGCGACGAGGCCGCGACCGTCGGAGAAGCCACCCGCGCCCAGCACGGGGATGTCGACCGCCTCGGCGACCTGGGGGAGCAGCAGGCTGGTCGGGACCGTGCCGGTGTGGCCGCCACCCTCGGCTCCCTGGGCGATCACCGCGTCGACGCCCCAGGCCGCGACCTTCTCCGCGTGACGTCGGGCGCCGACGGTGGGCATCACGACCACGCCGGCATCCTTGAGCTGCTTCACGAGCCGCTCGCCCGGTGCCTGGGCGAAGCTCGCGACCCGGATCTCCTCGTCGACGATGAGTCGGATGCGGTCGTTCACGTCGGGCTGGTCGGAACGGAGGTTCACGCCGAACGGCTTGTCGGTTCGTTCCTTCACCGAGTGGATCGCGGTGCGGAGCTCGTCGAGGGTCATCGTCGCCGACGCGAGGATGCCGAGCGCGCCCGCCGCGCTCGTGGCCGCGGTGAGCCGCGCGCCCGCGACCCAGCCCATGCCGGTCTGCACGATCGGGTACTCCACCCCGAACAGCTCGCACGCCGGAGTCCGCAACGCGCGGGCCAACGTGCTCATGGCGTCGGGACTTCCTGCTCCCGCAACATGTGCGGGTCGACGACGCGCTGGATGAGCTCGAGCTCGTCGGGGGTGGGGTCGCGGGTCTCGCCGACGTCGTCGGGCACCACGAGGTCGAAGCCGGTCGCGGCGACGATCTCGTCGACGGTCACGCCGGGGTGCACCGAACGCAGCCGCATGGTGTGGTCGGGCGTCTCGAAGTCGAGCACGCCGAGGTTGGTGACGACCCGCCGGAGCTCGTGGAACCGTGACGCTTCGGGCCCGAGCGCGGCGGCGCGGTCGTAGCCGACGCCGGTCACGACGTCGACCTTCGGCACGAAGGCCTTGGGCGAGTGGTTCGGGATCCAGTACGACGTCGTGTTCTGGATCGTGTTGCCGGGGGCACCGCGGAAGCCGAGGAGCTGGGCCTTCGGCTGCTCCCACGGTCCGACGAACGCGAAGTTCTGGTTGCCGTACCGGTCGATCTGTGACGCGCCCATCATCACGTGGCGTCGGCCCGACCAGACCATGTCGAACATCGACCGGTACGGGTTCCACGCCTCGACGACCCTCACCGCATCGGTCGCGCCCACGGGGTAGGGGCCGGTCACGAACATCGCCTCGCCGTCGGTCATCACGAGATCGGGTTCGAAGCTCTCCCGTGCGACGCGACCGCCGATCATCGGGATCGTGCCGATCGGGTTGGCGAGGATCTCGCCGTCGTCACGGAAGCACTCCGCGACCGCGATCACGCAGTACTCGGCCCGAGTGACGAGATCCGCTGCAAGACCACGGTTCGCTCCGGCTCCGGGCCTCGATCGCTCGCCCGCTCTCGGCCCGCGTGTGCTGTCCGGGCCTCCGCCTGCGCTCACCGCCCCACCACCTTCCGGTACTGGTCGTGGGCGCCGCAGTCGAGGTACTTCGCCTTCCACGCGTCCCACGCCTCGGCCGTCTTCGCGCTCCCGGCGTACTCCTTCTGGAACGCCTCGTCGCGCGGGTAGTCGGGCACGCATTCGGTGAAGTGCGCACCGAACGGCGCCTCGACGACGCCGTCGGTCATGAGCCGGTTGATCCTCAGTGTCTGCACCGGGCCGTTCGACCGGAGGTCCTCGGTGTCCTGCACCCGCTCGACGCTCATGAACCGCCGGTCGGCGGCCATACAGAAGAGGTCATCGAAGTACGGGTCGACGTTGAGGTACTGGCCGTTGCCCCCGGCGTCGCCCCGGTGCATGTGCACGAGCGCGGCATCGAGGCGCAGCGCCGGTGCGGCGACGAACGTCTCGCCGTCTTCGTAGGGCGACACGACGGTACGGATCTCTTCCTGCCGATCGAGGACATCGGAGCCGAGGCCCACGCGGGTCGGGAGGAACGGCACTCGCCAGGCCGCGGCCTGGAGACCGAGGAGGAACATGCCCTCGTCGAGCTCGAGGGTCGACACCGCGCCGGTCTGGCGCGCGACGCGGAAGTGCGGCTCGAGCGGGATGGAATCGAGCGACACGAACGCGTAGACGAC
>JBBQMI010000049.1:0-8401 GCA_038328825.1 Acidimicrobiia bacterium
CCGACCACGAGGCTCAGCGCGTCGATGCCACGCTCGTCACGGCGAAGGCGTACCGCCTCTCGGATCGTCGTACCGAGCCCGCGCAGGAGATCGCGGATGCCCGCGAGATCGCCACCCTCACCGTCGCCGATCATGTCCGGCATTCTGGTCCACAGACGCACGGGGTAGCCTCGTGGCCCAGCCCAGCGAGTCCGCAGGAGCAGTCCATGGAGGCGAACGGAGACCGGTCGTCGCCGGCGGGAGGGGGGTCGTGAAGCGGTTCTTCAACCGACGCCCCGCGGCACGCGAGACGCCGACCATGAGCGGCGCCGAGCAGGCGCTCGTCGCGGCCGACGAGCTGGCGGCGTCCGACCGGTTCACCGAAGCCATCCGACTGTTGACCGAAGCGAACCGGGTGCAGCGCGACCGGCGGGTCGAACAACGCCTCGTCGACCTCCGCTTCGATGCGTTCCGGGAGACCCGCTGGCCCGAGACCCGACCGGCCTGGCCCGAGACGGTCGACGACCTCTTCCCCGGTGAGCAGATCCCGGAGATCGAACGTGAGCTGCTCACCGTGGAACGGCTGCGCAGCGCGATCACCCACCACGGGTCGCTGATCGTCAGGGGTCTGGTCGGTCGTGAGCAGACCGACCTCCTCGTCGACGACATCGACAAGGCGCTCGCCGCCTACGACGCCCGGGCCGGCGGTGACGATCCGTCCGACCTGGCCGACTGGTATCAGCCCTTCGTGCGCGACCAGATGAGCGACAGGGAACGCAAGCGGTTCCGCGGCGCCGTCATGACGGTCGAGTCCCCGCCGACGTTCTTCGACCTCATCGAGATCTTCGAATCGGTGGGAGTCGGTCAGCTCCTGCGCGACTACTTCGGAGAACCACCGATGCTCCTCGCCCGGAAGGGAACCCTCCGGCGCATGGCTCACGGCGGCAAGACGGGAGGCTGGCATCAAGACGGGGCGTTCATGGGGGTCGACATCCGCTCCATCAACATCTGGCTGTCGCTCTCGCATTGCGGCGACGACGCCCCCGGCCTCGATGTCGTCGGTCGTCGGCTCGACGAGCTCGTCCAGACCGGCGAGGGTGCCTTCACCGACTGGGCGACCAGCCCGGAGGCCGCGGAAGCGGCCGCAGCCGGAGCCTTGGTGCGTCCGATCTTCGATCCCGGAGACGCCCTGATCTTCGACCACATGAACCTGCACCGCACCGCAATCGACCCCGGCATGGCGAACGACCGCTATGCGATCGAGACCTGGCTCTTCGGGCCGTCGACCTATGCCTCGATGACCACGACCGTCGAAGACGGGTACTCACCGCGCGACCAGCTCCCGATCGCCTTCTGATCCACCCGCGCCCTGATTCGACGCGGCGGGTGGCGTTTCGGGGATCAGCGCTGCGACCTTGTCGGCCACGGATCGCGCGAACGTCGCGGTCAGGTGATTCCGGTCGCGCTTCACGATGACGTCGTCGACGATCGCATCACAGGTCGGGCGGCGCGGGCACACCACCGAGTCGAGGTCGAGCGCGGAGACGCCCGGGCGCTTCGCCTGCTTGCGGTAGAACTCCTCGAGCGGGGTCGGTTGCTCGACTGCGTAGGAGCACTCCCCCGACGGCCGTCCGGTCGAGAGGCACGAGAGCGGATCGAGCTCGGGTGGAGGATCGGGAATCGGCTCGAGGATCAGGATCTCACGCCCGGGTCGTCGGAGCTCCCGCAGCGCAGCCGACGAGACGTCGGTCAGGAGTGGCTCGAGCTGCGGGGTTGCCGGATAGGCGCCACGCCCGTCGGGTCCGACGAACGGCAGGCCCCGGCGCGGATCGTCGAAGGCCTGGTGGGACAGGATGAGCACATCGGGATCGAGCTTCGGGAGGACCCGGTCGTACCAATCGGCCTGCGCCTGCGCGCACTCGAAGCGCGACGGATGGATGACCTGGAGGTGCCGCTGCCACGGACATCGCGGCAGCGCCAACACCGAGAGGCTCCAACCGCGCTGCTTCGCGATCTCGGTGAACGTGGGGATCCACGACCAGGCGTCACTGTCGCCCATGAGCACCACGCGTCGACCCGCCCCCTTCACGACGGTGCACCGTGACGCCGGCTTCCCGCGACAGTCGGGAAGGCCGACGAAGTCGTCTCTCGCGGCGCGCCAGTCGAGGAGCTCGAATCCTCGCGATGCCGCCTTCGATCGCGACGAGGCCGCGACCGTCCCGCTGCCCGGATCGAGGATCGCCGGCATCACGAGGACTCCGAAGATCAGGCTCGCGGCCAACCCCGCGGCGATGACGGGCCCGCGATGGCGATCCAGGATCTGCGACGCCCGGATCGGGCGCTCAACGAGCCGGAAGCTGATCGCCGCCAGCGCCGTGGCCACGACGCACGAGATCACGAACAGGGTGACCGGCGAGAGCGAGCGATCGTGCGCAGCGATCACGATCACCGGCCAGTGCCAGAGGTAGACGCCGTAGGAGATCCGGCCGAGGTACACGAACGGCGCAGAGGCGAGCAGGTCCTTCGCGACGCCGCCGCGGGCGTTCTCGAGCGCGACGAGGAGCAGGAGTGCGACGGAGGCGGTCAGCACACCTCGGGTGATCGGACCGAGGTCGATCAATGAGGTCGCGACGAACAGCAGGACCGCGACACACGACATCGTCACCCATCGAGCGATGCGCTCCCATCTCGGCCCCAAGTGGAGGAGCTGCGGCGTCAGTGCCAGTGCCGCACCGGCGAGAAGTTGGTACGCGCGGGTGTCGGTTCCGTAGTACGCCCGCGCGAGGTCCGTCGTCGCGAGGTGCAGTGCGGCGATCGCCGAGACGAGTCCGAACGCGACGACGATCCCCCGTACGGCCGTCCACCGCCAGCGGCCGAAACGCTTGGTCAGGAAGAACAGCGCGCCGAAGAGCAGGGGCCAGACGAGATAGAACTGCTCTTCGACGGCGAGCGACCAGAACTGCAGGACGGGATTGGTCGCGACATTCGCCGCGAAGTAGTCGCTCGATTGCCGGATGAAGTACCAGTTCGCCACGTAGAGGAACGCAGCTCGGAATCCGCCCAGCGCGTCGAGCAACTCGACCGGCGATGCGACGACGGCGTAGGCGATCGCCGTGGCGACCAGGGTGATCGCCGCAGCCGGAAGGATCCGCCGCACGCGGCGGGCGTAGAACTGCCGACCGCGGATGCGACCGACCGCGGTCAGGTCGCGCACGAGGACCTGCGTGACCAGGTAGCCCGACAGCACGAAGAAGATGTCGACACCGATGTATCCGCCGCTGAACAGGGCGAGGCCGGCGTGGAACGCCACGACGAGGTAGACGGCGATTGTCCGGATTCCGTCGAGATGGGGGCGGTAGTGACTCTGAGTGATTCGAGGATGGTATCCAGCACCGGCTCCGTAGGGACCTCGCAGCCGAGGGTCAGCCGTCGTCGTTCTGCCCGAGCCCGGTGCTCGTTGCGGCCGTCTCTTTTCGACGACCCGTCCGGCATCACCCGGTCGACGTCGGGCAACCCGTGTCGAGAACCTCAGGTCCTCGGACCGCTGAACGGGACCCGCGCTCGCGTCAGCCGCAGAGGTTGGCGCGCGCCGCCTGCACGATGAGCACACCCATGCGAGCGGCCTCGCTCGCCGGTCCCCCACCGAGGTTCGCGACGTCCAGCTCGATCTGCATCCAGGTCTCGCCGCGCTGCGCCTTGCGTCGACAGACGCCGTAGCCGAAGGCGACGAGGACGCTGTCGACCGTCGGGCGCCCGGCAACCTGAGCGAGTCGGTCCGACGAGGGCCGCAACGCGGCGAGGTAGCCGAGCTCCTGCGCGGTGATCGTCGCTGCGGTCGTCGAGACGACGTCGCTCGCTTCGGTGGCGCCGGCGTCGATGCGCTGGGCGTGGAGCTCCTGGTTACCGCAGCCGGCGACCGCGACGGCCGCGAGGCCCAGCGCGAGGAGCCTCAGCGCGCGCCGACCCGTCCATCGGAATCCATGCCTGCCGGGTGTTGTGGCCACTCGCGTCCATCGACCGCTTCATGAGTGGCCTTGACACGCGATCGCGTCGCTGCGGGCCGCCGCGGATCAGCCCTGATCAGCGAGCGGTTCGCAGCACGAGGAGGAACTGGCCTCCGCCGGGTTCGACTCCGGTCACGACGGCCAGGTCGGGCGCGAGTCGGCAGACGCGATCCGCCAACCAGGTGGCGGCCCGCTGCCCGTCGGCCGCCGACGGGCAGCGACCCATGACCTCCCGGCCACCCTTGCGCGACAGTCGCTCGACCGCCGCGAGGATCGGTGCGGGATCGACCACGAAGAGCTCCGTCGACCACGGCACCACCGGAACGACGGCACCCTTCCTGGTGTTGCACGCCCGATGCGCGAGGCGTTGCCCGCCGACCACCGACCCGCCACCCTTCGCCTTGGCCCTGGCCTTGGTCGTGACGCTGTCGATGCTCGGTCCCCGCGCGTCGTTCACCGACATGTCGGGATCCACCGGCTCGTCACACAGCCAGCACCGCCAGCTGTCGGCAGCGCCGACGTCGTCCAGACGACTCATACGGGATCCTGCACCTCACACCGCACGGTCGTGGATCGGCGCTCGGTGCGACTGCGTTCGCTCCCACCGTTCGATCTCGGCGGCCAACTCGCCCGACCCTTCCTTTGCTGCGGCCTCCTGCTCGGAGCTGAGGTACTTGCCGACGGCAGCGTCGCGTTCGTGGCTCCAGGTCCCGTCGGTCCAGCCGTGCAGGGTCGCGAGGATGTGGATGAGCGCCACCTGCGTGCTCGCGTCGTACAACTCCACCTTCGCGACCAGCGCGGCGGCCCGCTCGTGGTCATCGTCTTCCACCGCGAGCCATGCGAACGCGAGCAGGAACGGTGTCGGTACGTCTGCGGGATGGCGGCGCCGCGCGGCTGCGACGAGCCGGGCACCCCGGTCGACGGTGGAGCCCTCGGCGCAGAGCGCGTCGGGTGCGGTGCACAGCTCCGCGAGGCCGAGCTCCCCGCGTTGTGCGGCGACGTCCTCGTGGAGCGAGTCGGCGCACGGGGCGCCCGTCAGGTACAGGATCCACAGGAGGAGAGCGAGAGCCTGGTCCCGCGACTCCTGGCCGATCGGCGCCCGACTCACCGCCTCCTCGGCGACCGTCCGCGCCTCGTCGAGACGACGGAGCATGGCGAGGCCCGTTGCCTTGCTCCCGAGGAGTTGAGAGAGGATCCAGTCGCGCGGTGCCCGGGCGTCGTCTCGGGCACGCGGCAGCAGTGCCTCGATCTCGGCGACTCCCGCTTCGGGCGCGACCGCGGTGGTGAGCGCGCAGCGCCACATGTCGAACCACGTGCGCGACGGATCGTCGGCCTCGAGCGCGGCCGCCATGGTGACGGCGGTCTCGAGACACTCGGCGTAGCGGCGGGTCAGACGCTCGAGCGCGACCTTCGCGGCTCCGGCCGCGCGCCACGCGAGCGGATCGAGCTCGTCTCGACGGGCCACGATCGGAGCGACGAGACGCAGCGTCGTCTCGGCCGCACCGGGCTCGTCGTAGAAGAGGCACGAGCTGAAGATGAACGCGGCGGTGTCGAGCCGGCCGGCAGCGAGTGCGTGGGTGGCCGCCTCGCGCCGGGTCGCGTCTTCGATCACCACTCCGAGGTCGCTCGCGCAGATGTACTCGTTGACGAGCGCGAACCAGTCGCCGAGGAGGCGCCGTGCCGGGAGGAGGCCCGTCTCCAGCGCGAGACGGGCCTCCTCCTCCTCGGCCCGCGCGGTGAGCTCGCGTCGGCCGTACTCGCGGAGCGTCTCGAGGTAGCGGTAGCCCTGGCTCTGGCTACCATCGCCGACGCGCGTCAGGAGCGACTTGGCCACCAGCGAGTCGAGACGGTCGCGGGCCTCCACCTCGCCGACTCCGAGCACCGCGGCGGCGGTGCGGGGCGTGAACGGCCCGGCACACACGGCGAGACGGCGGAACGCGAGCTGCACCTCGGGTCGGAGGAGGTCGTACGACCAAGCGACTGCGCCCTCCAGGGTGTACTGGCGCGCCGGGACCTGGCGGCGACCGCGCGACAGGAGGCGGAACCGGTCGGCGAGGTTCGCGAGGATCTCCGCCGGCGTCAGCTCGCGGACGCGCGCCGCCGCGAGCTCGATCGCGAGGGGGATGCCGTCGAGGTGACTTACGATCTCGGTCACCGACTCGAGTCCCGACGCATCGATGACGACGTCGCCGTTGGCGGCGAGGGCGCGTTCGGTGAAGAGGCGCACTCCGGCCGATCCCGGCCCGTCGACCTCGAGCGACGGGACCTCCACGCAGTGCTCGCCGTGGAGATCGAGTGGCTCGCGCGACGTCGCCAGCACGCGGAGGTCTGGCGCGGCGGTGAGCAGTTCGTCGACGACCGCCGCGATGTCGTCGATCACATGCTCGCAGTTGTCGACCACCAGCAGCGCCTGTCGCTCACCCAGGTACACGGCGAGCTGCTCGTCGGTCGAACGATCGGGCGCGACCGCGAGCCGGATGCCGCCCACGAGGGCAGCGAGGATCGCCGGCCGGTCCGTCGCGGGCGTGAGATCGGCAAAGAACACCCCTCCGGGGAAGCTGCCCAACTCACGGCCGGAGGCCTCGATGGCGACGCGGGTCTTGCCGACGCCGCCCGGGCCGGTCAAACACACGAGCCGGTGCTCGCGCAGGAGCCGCCGGATGCGGGCGACGAGGACGTCGCGGCCGATCAGTCCGGTCCGCTGCGCGGGCAACGTCGTCACGTAGGTCCCCATCGAGCGGAGCGGGGGGAAGTCGTCGACGAGGCCGGGCGCGATCACCTGGAAGAGGTGCCGAGTGTCGTCGAGGTCGCGGAGCCGGTGCTCACCGAGGTCGACGAGGTCGGCTTCGGGGAGAAGCGCGGCGACTGCTTCCGACACGACGATCTGGCCGCCGTGTGCGACTGCCATCATCCGCGCCGCTTCGTTGAGGGGGAACCCGTACCAACCCTCACCGCGACGCTGCGCCGGACCGAGGTGCACACCCATCCGCACGTGGATGCCGTCGGCGAGCCGCCACTCGGTTGCGCGCAACGCGGTCTGGGCGGCCACCGCAGCCGCGATCGCTTCCTCGACGCTCGCGAAGGCGCCCACGAACGAGTCACCGGCCCTCGAGATGATCTCGCCGTGGTGGTCGGCGATCGCCTCGTGCAGCACTGCGTCGTGGCGGGCCAGATCGGCCGCCATCGCGTCGGGCTCGTCGGCCCACCGACGCGTCGACCCGACGATGTCGGTCATGAGGAACACACCGGGCGACTCGCCGGCGACGTCTTGATCGTGCGTTCGGGCGATCTCGCGGTCGAGCCGGATGATGTCGTCGGACGGTTCGGTACCGACCTCGTCGAGGAGGAGGGTCCGGTAGGTCTGGAACACGCGCAGGGCGTCGGTCCGGCGGCCGGAGTCGGCGAGGGCGCGCATGAGCAGCATGCGCGGCCGGTCGCGAAACGGCTCGCGGTCGATGAGCGCTTGGACGGTCGCGATCGCAGCGGTCCACTCGCCCGCGTCGACCAGCAGCTCGGCGAGGTCTTCGATGGCGCCGGCCCGGAGCTCGGTGAGCCGCCGTGCTTCGGCGGCGGCCCAGCTCTCGTGCGCGAACTCCCCGTAGGCGTCGCCCTGCCAGAGTGCGAGCGCGTCCTGGAGTGCCGCGCGGGTCTGGGCGGGATCGGCGCGGTCGGCCGCCGCGTCGAGCAGCTGCTCGAACCGGCGGGCGTCGATCCCGTCGCTGCGCAGCTCGTAGCCGGGTGGCTCGGTGACGAGGACGTCGAAGCCCACGATTCGGCGGAGCCGGCTCACCGACGTGCGAAGCGCGCCGGGCGACAGGTCGAGGTGCTCGGAGAGGGAGTCGGCCGACACCACGGTCCCGGCGCGGGTCACGAGGATGCTCATGAGACGCCGCTGGGCGACGCTCGCCATCGCCACCTGTGTTCCCTGGGCACCGACCACCCTGAGCGGACCGAGCACGTCGAACTGCATCCGAGACCTTCCGACCCGGGCGCACCATAACGCCCTCAGGTGATGCGCGGCTGTAACAGCACCTCCCGAAGATGGTCCGTGCCGGGGTTGCGGCGTCGTCGTGACCGGCACGAACAGGAGGGGAACCCATGCAGCTGTTCACGAGGCAGGCCACGTTGGCCCGGGACCAGATCGAAGACGGGATGGCGTACGCGGTGGAGATCGCGGGGTACGTGAGCAAGAAGACCGGGCTCGAGGTGAACACCTGGGCGTCCGTGTACGGCGCGCCGCTCGGATCCATCTCGTGGAGCGCCCGCGTCGATTCGCAAGCCGCGATGGGTGCCGCGCACGACACGCTCCATGCCGACGCCGGCTTCCAGAAGCAGGTGGCGACGAACGTCCACCTCTTCGACGGAACGCTCGAGGACTCGATCGGAGAGTTCGTCTCGTTGTCGGGTGAGCCGGGTCC
>JBBQMI010000050.1:0-8396 GCA_038328825.1 Acidimicrobiia bacterium
CGCGAGACCGAGCGTCGTGACCGCGAGGAGGATCACCTCAGCGAAGATCAACCGGCCGTAGGGCAGGGTGCGCAGCACCGCGCCCATCGGCTGGCGCTCGTTGTGCCCGCGCTCGACCCCGACGATGCGGTCGAGCAGGCCCGGATAGAACACCGTTCCGGCAGCACCGAGCGCGACGAGCACGATCGCGAGGGCGAGCTTGCCGACGTTGAAGCCCCACGCGCCGTCGAGGGTGAACGAGAGCTCGACTTCGACGGCGCCGAAGACGCCGAAGACCACGATCGCGCTGATGGCGACGCGCCAGAACTCGTGCCGGTACGTCGCGAGCGCGGCCCGCAGGATCGTCTGCGGCCGCAGGTCCTCGGCTACTTGATCGCTCCCGTCTCACGGAGCTTCGCGACCTCGTCGGCGGCGAAGCCCCAGTCGGCCAGCACGGCGTCGGTGTGCTGACCCGGCCAGGCCGGTGGACCCTGGATGGTCCCCGGGGTCCGGCTGAACCGGGGCGCAGGCGCCGGCTGGTCGATCCCGTACTCGTTCACGACGGTGTTGCGGGCTTTGATGTGGGGGTGGTCGACGGCCTCGGCCATCGTGAGCACCGGCGCGAAGCACGCGTCGGTGTGCTCCAACACCTCGCACCACTCGTCACGCGTCTTCGTCTTGAACAACGCGGTGAACTTCTCGCGCATCTCCGGGAACGTCGTGCCGTCCATCTGGCGGGCGAGGTCGACGTCGTCGGCGAAGCCGACGCGCGTGATCAGCTCGGCGTAGAACTGCGGCTCGAGCGCTCCGACCGAGATGTACTTGCCGTCGGCGGTCTCGTAGGTGTCGTAGAACGGCGCCCCGGTGTCGAGCACGTTGGTGCCGAACTCACCCCACCCCCCGAGCGCCTGGAACCCCCACATCATCGCCATGAGCGCGGCCGAGCCGTCGACCATCGCGGCATCGATCACCTGGCCCTGGCCCGAACGACCCGACTCCACGAGACCGCACGCGACGCCGAACGCCATGAGCATCCCGCCGCCCCCGAAGTCGCCGACGACGTTGATCGGCGGCGTGGGCTTGGAGCCGGCCCGGCCGAAGTGCGCGAGCGCGCCGGCGAGGGCGATGTAGTTGATGTCGTGACCGGCGGCCTGCGCGTAGGGGCCGTTCTGACCCCAGCCGGTCATGCGGCCGTAGACGAGCTTCGGGTTCCGCGCGAGACACACGTCGGGGCCGATGCTCAGGCGCTCGGCCACACCAGGCCGGAACCCCTCGATGAGCGCGTCGGCCTGCTCGACGAGCTTCATCACCGTCTCGACGCCCTCGGGCTGCTTGAGGTCGACACCGATCGACCGGCGACCGCGGTTGAGGATCTCGAGGTTCTGCCGGTCGAAGTTGCCGCTCACCGACTGCGCCCGGTCGACGCGCACGATCTCGGCGCCAATGTCGGCGAGCATCATCGCCGCGAACGGACCCGGTCCGATCCCCGCGATCTCGATGATCTTCACGCCCTGCAACGGTCCCGGCACGGTGGCTCCCCTTCGGTGATCCTGCGTTCTGCCCGGGCGACGTTACGTGGCGGATGACGGGAGCGTCAGATTCAGCTGACGTCGTTCAGTCGACCGGTTCCGGGTACCACGCGGCGAGACGGTCGGCGAGTTGCACCCTCGAACAGACCGACGCCCGATGCCACGATGATGTCGCGCGCCCGGATCGGGTCAGGGCCGTCGGGTCGGTTGCTCGGCGACCGGCTCCACTATCCGAACGCGAGTGCGAGACCGGGCCGCGGCCACGGGAGCGACACGAGCTTGCCGGTAGCCGAGAGAGTTGCGAACGCGGTGCTGAGGTCGTCGCCCCCGAAGCACACGTTGGTGGTGAGCGGGTCGGGCAGCGGGATCTGCTCGACGCTCGATCCGTCGGGCGCGACCACGGTGAGACCGGCGTTGTGCGCGAGCGTGCCGATCACGACATTCCCCGCGCCGTCGACGGCGAGGGAGTCGAACAGCTGGTAGTTCGCGGCGCCGAAGAGGAGGTTGCCGCCGTGGTCCGACGCGGGGTTGAGCTTCTCGATCCGGCCCGGGCCGGCCACGCCCCACTCGAACACCCGCCCCGTGTGCGTCTCGGCCACGTACAAGCGGGAACCGTCGGGCGAGAGCCCGATCCCGTTCGGCGCGTCGAGCGGGTAGATCACCTCGTCGATCGAAGAGCCGTCGGGTTGCGCGTAGTACACGCCGCCGTGGGTCTTGGACCGTTCGTGGATCTTGCCGTGGTCGGTGAACCACATGCCGCCGGCCGAGTCGAACACGAGGTCGTTCGGTCCCCACAGCGGGTTACCCGCGCATTCCGTGTACAGCACCTCGATCGCGCCCGTCGCGAGGTCGACGCGCTCGATCCGTCCGCCCGAGTAGTCGTCGGGCTGGAGGAGCGCCGTGATCACGAAGCCCATCAGCTCGTGGAAGGCCCAGCCCCCGCTGGTGCACACGTAGGCCGCACCGTCGGGTCCGATCGCCAGCCCGTTCGGACTCCCACCCGGGTCGGCGATGACCTCCACCCGTCCGTCGGGGTGCACGCGATCGACCGTCCGGCGCCTGAGCTCGACGCACAGCAGCGTGCCGTCGGGCATCCACACCGGCCCCTCGGGGAACTGCAGGCCGGTCGCGATCTCGGTGATCTCCGCCATGACGGCATTCTGCCGCGGGATCTTCGTTCTCGCCGGGTTTCGGTCATCGGGGCGAGTCGAATCCCGCCCAGATTCGTGCGTCGCGACCAGGAGTTCCGTCAGTACGCAGGAGCTACGGTTCCACCATGCCCGAGACCAGGTACGCACAGAGCGGTGACCTGAGCATCGCGTACCAGTGCGTGGGCGAGGGTCCGCTCGACATCCTGCTCATCCCCGGATTCGTCTCGAACGTCGAGCTGTTGTGGGACCGCCCGGTGTGGGCCGATCTGTTCGGTCGGCTGTCGGAGATGGGCCGGCTCGTGTTCTTCGACAAGCGTGGCACCGGGTGCTCCGACCGGTCGCTCGGCACCGGAAGCGCCGAGGACCGCATGGACGACGCCCGGGCGGTCGCCGACGCCGCGGGGATCGACGAAGCCGTCGTCATCGGCCTCTCCGAGGGCGGGCCGCTCGCGCTCCTCTTCGCTACCGCCTTCCCCGAACGAGTCCGCTCGCTCGTGCTGTGGGGTACGTTCGCCCGGGCGTTGTCGGCGCCCGATCACCCCGAAGGCGTGGATCCCGCGCTGGCCGATGCGTTCATCGCACAGATCCACGACGATTGGGGAACCGGGCGGGCCCTGTCCGTCTTCCTCGGTGGCGTCGACCCCGAGATGCTCCCCGAGCTCGCCCGCTACGAACGCCAGACTGCGTCACCCGGTGCGGCTGCGACCATTCTCCGTCACAACGTCAACATGGACGTCCGCTACGCGCTCGGCGCCGTGCGCCAGCCGACCCTGGTCGTCCACCGCGCGGGCGACCCGATCGTTCCCGTCGCGCAGGCAAGGTACCTCGCCGACCACATCGCGGACGCCCGACTGTGCGTGGTCCCCGGCGACTTCCACGTCGGCTCGGAACCGGGCGACGAGGACCCGATCCTCGACGCGATCGCCGAGTTCGTGACCGGAGTCGCGGTGCCGCGAGAGGTCGACGTGGACCGGGTGCTGATGACTGTGCTGTTCACCGACATCGTCGACTCCACCGCGCGCGCCTCCTCGATGGGCGACCGCGCGTGGCGTTGTGTGCTCGAGCAGCACGACACGGCCGCCGCGCGCGCCGTCGAGCAGCACCGGGGCGTCGTGGTGAAGCGCACCGGCGACGGACTGCTCGCCACGTTCGACGGACCCGGGCGGGGCATCCGCGCCGCGCACGCTGTACAGGAAGCGGTGCGGCCGCTCGACATCGAGGTGCGGGCCGGGCTGCACACGGGGGAGGTCGAGCGACGACCCGACGACGTCGCCGGGATCGGCGTGCACATCGGGGCGCGGGTCGGGGCCCTCGCCGGAGCAGGCGAAGTACTCGTGACCAACACCGTCAAGGACCTCGTGATCGGCTCCGACCTCGAGTTCGACGATCGCGGCACCTACACGCTGAAGGGCATCCCCGGCGACTGGCACCTCTGGGCGGCGGGCTGACCTATCCACGCCCGTCCTACGACCCCCACAGGCTTGCCCTCGCTCCGGACAGCGAGTCGAATGCGCCCATGAAGCTGCGACTGGAACCATCCGACGAGTACATGCATCCCCTCGAGGAAGCCACCAACTTCAACGAGAGCATGTACTTCAACGTGTTCGACCCGAACAGCCGGATCGGTGGCTTCTGTCGCCTCGGCAACCGGGCCAACGAGGGCAACGCCGAGATGACGACGTGCCTGTACCTGCCCGACGGGCGGGTCGGGTTCATGTTCGGCCGCCCCGAGATCACCACGAACGACAGCTTCGACGCGGGCGGCATGCGCTTCGAGGTGATCGAGCCGTTCGAGTCGCTTCGGGTCTCGTACCGGGGCAAGGTCGTGCTGCTCGACGAACCGACCCAGATGGCGCATCCACGCAAGGCGTTCACCGAGAACCCGTGGGTCGACAGCGTCGTGGACCTCGAGTACCGCGGCCTCGTGCGCGCGTTCGGCGGTGAGCCGGTGAACGACGACGGCTCCCCACTCACCGAAGACCTCTCGGGTGGATTCGCACGGGGCCACTACGAACAGCACGTCGGCGCTCGGGGTGTGATCGCGGTCGGCGACGAGGAGTGGGAGGTCGACGGCTTCGGACTGCGCGACCACTCCTGGGGACCGCGATTCTGGCAGGCACCGTGGTGGTACCGGTGGCTCACGATCAACTTCGGCGACGACGCCGGATTCGTGCTGTCGATCATCGCCAACCGCGAAGGTGGACGTCGGATCGGCGGCGTGGTGTACGAGCACGGCGCGTACCGCCACCTCGATTCGTGCGAGATCGACACCGACTGGGAAGGCGCCGACTCGTACCACCGCGAGATCCGCGCCGTCGCCCGCGCCGGCGACGACACCTACGAGATCGAAGGCACGGTGCTCAACCTCATCCCGCTCCGGAACCGGCGCACCAGCCCCGAGGGCGAACAGTTGGTGACGCGCATCTCGGAGGGGATGACCGAGTGGCGGTGGAACGGCCGCACCGGATACGGACTCTCCGAGTACCTCGACCAGATCGTCGACGGGCAACCCGTCGGCGTCGCCGGCTGACCGGGTCGCGGGAAGGTCGCGGTGGAGATCGAGGAGCACAACGACGGAGCCCGGCTGACGCTGCGGATCGTGTGCCCGGGCCTCCGTCCCGACGAGATCTCGATCGTCGTCGACGGCGCGCGGGTCCGGGTGCCTGGAGTCCTCGGTTCGGGTGGCGCAGTGGCCATCCCGGTCCAGGGGACCTGAACCGCTCGTCGGAGGGCGACTGCAACGAAACCTGCCCGCCGAGCGTCTACGGAGCGTGGGGGAACCTCTGGTGGTGGGTCGGGAGTCGCTCGAACCGGTCGAGCCGGAGCCGCGGGAGTCGGCGGTCTCGGCCGTCGTGACCCCGGCGAGCGGAGCGGCGCTCTCGTACGAGGACTGCTACCGGGAGCACTTCCGGAGCATGGTCCGCGTCGCGTTCCTCCTCATAGGCTCGCCCGAGACCGCGCAGGACGTCGTGCAGGACGCGTTCGTGCGTCTGCACCGGCGGTGGGCGTCGGTGCAGCAGCCGGCGGCCTATGTGCGGCGCAGCGTGGTCAACGGCTGCCACTCGCACCATCGCCGTCTCCGCCTCGAACGCAGGCGTCGGCCCGACCCGCGCGATCTCGCCACCGACCTCGACGCCGACGAGATCACCGATGCGCTCGCCGCGCTCCCCCACCGCCAGCGCGCCGCGCTGGTCCTGCGCTTCTACCTCGACCTCCCCGACGCCGAGGCCGCCGAGATCCTCGGTTGTCGCGTCGGAACGGTCGGCTCGCTCGTGCACCGCGGGCTCGCCCAACTCCGGAAGGACATCGAACGATGAGCATCGAAGACGATCTCCGCGATTCGCTGCAACGCCGTGCCGACTCGGTGCACCCCCAGCCCGATCTCGACGACGTGAGCGAACGCACGGCGTCACGCGACCGCCGGACCCGGCGGTTCCTCACCGCCGGGCTCGTCGTCGCGCTGATCGCGGGTCCCCTCGCCGGTTTCGCGATCGGATCCGCGGGCGACGACGGCGGTGGCGACGTCGCGACCGGCGGGGCTACCTCGGGCCAGGAGATCGCTCGGAGCGGGGGCGACGCCGCGGCCATGTCGGCGGCACCCTTCGGTGGGGCCGGACCGCTCGCGAAGCTGTTCGTGCGCACGAGCCCCGACGGAGTGGAGATTCGCGCCTACCGGTCGACACCGACGGTCGTCGCACTCACCCAGCCGGTGCTCTGCCCGGCCGGGGCCTCGTGCCCGGAGGTCGCGCCGGAGTGCACCGTGCCCACACCCGAGTCGATGGTCTTGGGTGAGCTGTCGACCGATACGGCGGTGACCGTGGCGACGAGCGTCGGCAGTCAAGTATCTGGTATTGACGTCTCGGCTGCGGGCTGGGGAACCTTCGGCATCGAGGAGGGTGGACCGGCACGCTGGGTGATCGCCTCGGTGGGTGACGGCGTCGAGAACGCGCGCGCCACGTTCCCCGGCGGGGCGACCGACGAGATGGAGCCCATTGACGGTGTCGTGGTACTCGCGAGCCGGGTCGACGACCCGATGGCCGAGGGCGCAGCGCTCGAGCTCCTCGGGGCCGACGGCTCGGTCGTACAGCGCGTCGACCTCACGCCGGGCGGCGGCGGAATGGCCACGGCTACGAGCTCGGGCTCGGGCTCGGGCTCGAGCGGCTCGGCCGAGTCGCATGTGACGCTGCGCAGCGGATCGTCGTCGAGTGCATCGCGATCGTCGACGGATGCCAACGCCAGCTCGTCGGTGTCGTCGTCCGACTCGACCGGCCCTGGAGTCGCGTCGAGCTGCATCGCGACTCCGACGCCGCTCCCGAACCCGGTGCTCGTTCCCGCGCCGGACCAGCCGCTTCCCGCTCCTGGTGAGCAACCGGCCGATGCTGCGGCCGCACGCACCGCGATCGAGAAGGCATTCTCGGTTGCGTACGACGGTGGCATCAGCGACTCGGCGGCCAAGATCGCTGCGGTCGAAGACGGTGAAGCGGTGCTCCCGGTTCTGGAGGCCGGCTCGAACGGTGCCTTCGCCGAACAGGTGAAGAGCGCATCGGCGAAGGTTCTCGAGGTGGTGTTCACCAGCCCGACCGAGGCGGCAGTGCGTTACGACATCGTCACGTCCACGTCGCGGTTCAACGGCCTGATCGGAGGGGCGGTGTCGGTCAACGGCTCCTGGAAGGTCGCCCGGTCCACGATGTGCAAGGACATCAGTCTTGCCGGCGTGAGCTGCCCACCCGCGAAGTAGCGTCCGGGGCGGTATGGCCCGCATCGATCCGGACGCGCTCGCAGCGGTCGCGTCACGCCACCTCGGGGAGCCGGTCACGGTCGACGGGCTCCGACGGTTGTCGGGGGGTGCGTCGCGTGAGACGTGGTCGTTCGACGCGCGGAACGGTTCCGGGGAGCGGATCGGCCTGGTGCTGCGCCGCGATCCGGGTGCGAACACCGTCGGATCGAGCGACCGCAACACCGAGTTCGAACTCGTCCGGGCCGCCGGCGCTGCGGGTGTGCCCGCGCCGGGCGTGCGGTTCCTGCTCGAAGCCGACGACGCGATCGGCGAGGGCTTCGTGATGGATCGCGTCGAAGGCGAGACGATCCCGCGCAAGATCCTGCGCGACGACCTGTTCGCGTCGGCCCGGCCCGGCCTCGCGCGCCAATGTGGCGAGATCGCGGCGCGCATCCACGCCGTCGACACCGACACGCTCCCGACGATGCCCGTCCAGGGTCCCGATGCGCAGATCGCCCAGTACCGCGCGCTGCTCGACGGCTTCCGCGAACCGCATCCGGTGTTCGAGCTCGCGCTGCGCTGGCTCGACGATCATGCACCCGCACTCCCCGACCGTCCCCGACTCGTCCACGGCGACTTCCGCAACGGCAACTTCATCGTCGGGCCCGAAGGCATCCGCTCGGTCCTCGACTGGGAGCTCGCGCACCTCGGCGATCCGATCGAGGACCTCGGTTGGCTCTGTGTGAAGTCGTGGCGGTTCGGCAACGACGACGCACGCGCCGGAGGGTTCGGAACGGTCGACCAGCTCCTCGACGGCTACCGCGCCGGCGCGGGCGACGACGTCGACCTCGAGACGCTCCGGTACTGGGAGACGATGGGCACGCTGAAGTGGGGCGCGATCTGCGAGCTCCAGTGCTTCACCCACCTCAACGGCCTCGTACGGTCGGTCGAGCTAGCGATCCTCGGCCGTCGCATCTGCGAGACCGAATGGGACCTCCTCGACCTCCTCGCCCCCCTCCC
>JBBQMI010000051.1:0-8390 GCA_038328825.1 Acidimicrobiia bacterium
CTCGCGGCCGAACAAGTCCCGTACCGGTCGTTCGCCGAACCGCTCCACCGCGCCGCCGACCGGTTCGAACCGGCGCGTCGCTTCCTCGCGGTGGTGACCGATCGCTACCTGTTCCCATTGCGCACGGGCTGGTTCCCCGAACCCGGCACGAACTGACGAGGAACCAGCGGCGCCCGAGCCGGACGATGCCTATGAGTTCGCGGCGGCTCGCATGTCGGGCGCGGTGCACGCGTTCTCGAGGCACGACAGGCCGAGCATTTCCTCCCAGGCCGCGAGGGTGCCGGCGTAGCCCGCACCCGAGATGGTCCGCGGCCCGCTCCTCGCAGTCGGCGTGATCCAGAGGTTCGGCGCCGGGTGGTCTTCGTCGTACCAGACGAAGACCGCGACCTCGCCCGATCGGTAGGCCTCACTGGCGAGCACCGGCTGGATGTGCGCCTCGGCGAACGCGTCCACGGTGGCGTTCGAACAATCGTGACCGTCGTTGCACAGCGTCGGCGTCACGAACGCGAAGGTGGGGAGGGCAGCCGGATCGAACTCGCTCAGCGGGCGTACCTGCTCGTCACAGTGCGCGCGGTCGTCGGCTCCCCAGAGGTAGAGCGCGGGAACATGCTTGGCCGCGTTGCCCTCGGCGCTGCAGCCGACTGTCGCGCCTTCGACGTAGTTGATCGCCTGCTTCCCCGCGGTCCGCACCTGACGGAAGATGCTGTCGGCCTCGGTGCTGCACGCGGCCGATGGGGTGCAGTCGTCGACCGTTCCGGACTGCCTCGCTCCGGTCACCTGTCCCACGTACTGGGTGAGGCTGTTCTGCCCGGGATCGGTCTCGGTCCAGTCGGTGAAGAAGCTGCAGCGCTCACCGAGTCCGTGCAGGTACGGCATCTCGGGACCGAAGCCGAGACCGACCGTGCCCCACGTTCGGTTCTCGAACGCGAACACGACCACCGAGCGATAGCGCGACGGGTGCGCGGCGGCGTTCCCGCAGACCTCCGATGTCGACCGAGCCGTCGTGCTGCTCGAACGGGTTAGCCGTGTCGACGTCGTGGAAGCCGACTTCGACGACGTGCTGCATCCGGCCGCGACCAAGACGACCACGACGACGACACGCACCGGGAACCTCACGCCCCGCATCGTCGCGCACCTCCCAGGCGCGAACTGGCCGATCGCGGCCTACGCTTGCGCGATGTCGGTCGATCTGCGCACCCGAACCGACGGGCCTCGGCCCGCCGTCGACGCCGCCGAGTTCCTCGGCCACGACCTGCCTCGGTCCCTGTTCGAGCAGTCCGACGACATCGTTCCCGGTACCCGGCTGCTCGATCCCCGGCCGTTGGCGATCGAGATCGTAGAACCGGATCGCACCCGTGGCGACGCGTGGACGCTCACCTGGACCGGCGACGGCTTCACGGTCGGTACCGGCACACGTTCCGGCGCGGCCCACGTCCGCCTGACCGCGACCCAGTTCGACGATCTCGTGGCCGACCGGTCGACGTTCATGGCCTGGCTCTCGAGTGGACAGCTCGACCAGCCGGTCGGGCGACTCAGCGACCTCCTCGACTGGTGGGTGATCCTGCGTGCCGCGATCGACGGCCGGCGCATCCACACCCCCGGCGAAGTCTCATTCCCGGGTCGAGACTCCGAAACCCTCGACCTCAACCAGAGCTTCACTCTTGCGGACGACCGCCTCGAGATGCGGCACTTCCTCGAGACCGCCGGCTACCTGCACCTCACGGGTGTGTTCACCGGTGAGGAGATGGCCGAGGCCTCGGTCGACATGGACCGGGCCGCGCCGACCTACTCCGACGGCGACGGCCGCTCCTGGTGGGCCGCTACGGCCGACGGGGGCCGCCAGGTCGTCCGCATGCAGGCGTTCGACACCCACTCCCCGACGATCGCCGCCCTCCTCGACGACGACCGCTTCCTCTCTTTGGCCGAGATCCCGGGTGTCGGTCACGAGTTCGGGGCGCGCCGCTCCGACAACCGCATCGAGGCGCTCTTCAAGCCGATCGGTGTCGTCGAGGGCATCTCCGACGTGCCGTGGCACAAGGACTGCTCCCTCGGTCGTCACTCGTACGAGTGCTGCAGCATGACCGTGGGGATCTCGGTGACCGGCGCCGACGCGGTGTCGGGACAGCTGCGCGTCGTCGCGGGTTCGCACCGCGCGCTCGTGTGGCCCGCGTTCGTGCGCCCCGGCAACGACCTGCCTCAGATCGACCTCGCGACTGCGACCGGCGACGTCACGGTCCACCTCAGTTGCACGATGCACATGGCGCAGCCCCCCGTCGAACGCGAACGGCGCGTCATGTACACCGGGTTCGGCCTCCCCGCCCCCGATCCGGCGGCTGCCGCAGCCGGGCGCGCGCACCTGCGGGCCGTGCGCGAGGCCGCGCCGGTCACCGTCTCCCAGAAGCCGACGCGCTGACGCGCTCCGTCGTGGCCGACCTCCCCGCCGCACTCGCCGAGATCGTCGGCGTCGAGCGCGTGTTCGTCGGTGACGCGATCTCCGACGACTACGCGCACGACGAAGCGCTCACCGTCACCGCACAACTGCCGGCCGCGGTCGTAGTGCCCGCCGACACCGCGCAGGTCGCGGCGGTGCTGCGTGTGGCCGACCGCCTCGGGGTACCGGTCACCGCGCGCGGCAGTGGCACCGGCCTGTCGGGCGCGTGCACGCCTGCTGTAGGCGGGCTCGTCGTTTCGTTCGAACGCATGAACGCCATCCTCGAGATCGACGAGCAGAACCACGTCGCCGTCGTGCAGCCGGGTGTCACCCTGGCCGAGCTCGATGCCGCGCTCGCACCCCACGGCCTCGTGTACCCGGTGTTCCCGGGCGAGTACAGCGCCAGTCTCGGCGGCAACGTCGCGACCAACGCGGGCGGGATGCGCGCCGTGAAGTACGGCGTGACCCGCCACCACGTGATCGGACTCGAAGCGGTGCTCGCGTCGGGGGAGACGATCCGCACCGGCGGCAAGCTGGTGAAGACGTCGACCGGCTACGACCTCACCCAGCTGGTCGTCGGCTCCGAGGGGACGCTCGCACTCGTGACCGAGGCGACGCTCAAGCTCTATCCCCGCGCCGAGTTCCAGGCGACGGTGCTCGCACCGTTCCCCACGGTGGAAGGCGTGACCGCGGCGGTGCCGCGTGTCGTCGCGAGCGGAGTCGGGCCGCTGATCCTCGAGTACATCGACATGCTCACGATGTCGGCGATGACGTCGCACTTCGGCTTCGATCTCAGCATCCCCGCAGAGGTGAAGGAGTCGGCGCTCGCCTACCTCGTGGTGATGATGGAGCAGCACGACGCCGAGCGCCTCGACGAAGACGTCGCCCGACTCGCGGAGCTCCTCACCGACCTCGGCGCGGCCGACGTCTACGTGCTCCCACCCCACGCGGCGGGGGCCCTGATCGACGGACGCGAGAAGGCGTTCTGGCTCGGAAAGGCGAACGGCGCCGACGACATCGTCGACATCGTGGTCCCCCGCGCCGCGATCCCGGAGTTCATGACGACGGTGGCCGAGCTCGCCCAGACGACCGGTTCGTGGATCGCGGGGTGCGGCCACGCCGGCGACGGCAACGTGCACCTCGGTGTGTTCCAACCCGATCCCGAGGTCCGGGACCGGCTCCTCCACGGCCTCTTCTCGGCGGGGATGGCGCTCGGCGGCACGATCTCGGGCGAACACGGGCTCGGCACCGAGAAGCAGCGTTACTTCCTCGAGCTCGAGGACCCGGTGAAGATCGACCTCATGCGCCGTATCAAGACCGCGTTCGACCCCCACGGGACCCTCAACCCGGGCAAGATCTTCGGATGACTGCGATCGTCGGATGACGTCAGAGCCCATGAACGGAGCGCGTGCGCTGATCCGCACGCTCGTCGACTCGAGCGTCGACGTGTGCTTCTCGAACCCGGGCACGTCGGAGATGCACTTCGTGGCCGCGCTCGACGACGTCGCCGAGATGCGCGCCGTCCTCGCGCTCTTCGAAGGCGTCGCGACCGGCGCGGCCGACGGGTACGCGCGCATGACCGACCGGCCCGCGGCCACGCTGCTCCACCTCGGCCCCGGCCTCGGCAACGGCGTCGCGAACCTCCACAACGCGCGGCGCGCCCGGGTGCCCGTCGTGAACATCGTCGGCGACCAGGCCACCTACCACCACGACTTCGACGCGCCGCTCACGTCCGACATCGCCACCATCGCCCGCAACGTGTCGGGCTGGGTCCGCACGTCGACCACCCCCGCGGCCGTGGCCGGCGACGCGGCCGAGGCGGTCGCAGCGGCGCGCACACCGCCCGGCCAGGTCGCGACGCTGGTGCTCCCGGCCGACGTGTCGTGGAGCGAGGGTGCCCGGCCGGCCGCACCGCTGCCGATACCGGAGCCCGCCCCTGTGGGCCCCGAGACCATCGCCGTAGTCGCGAAAGCGCTACGTTCGGGCGAACCCGCCGCGTTGCTGCTCGGCGGTCGGGCCGTGCGCGAGGCCGGCCTCGTTGCCGCGAGCCGGATCGCGAACGCGTGCGACGCGAAGCTCCTCGCCGAGACGTTCCCGACGCGGATGCAGCGCGGCACCGGTCGCCCCGCGGTCGATCGACTCGGCTATCTCGCCGAGTTCACGGTCGCCCAACTGTCGGGGCTGCGCCACCTCGTGATCGTCGACACCAAGGCACCGGTGTCGTTCTTCGCCTATCCCGACAAGCCGAGCTACCTCGTCCCCGACGACTGCTCGGTCCACGTGCTCGCGGCACCGGGCGACGATGCCCTCGGCGCGCTCGAACAACTCGTCGACGCAGTCGGTGCCGCGGAGACCGCACCCACGTTGCAGCCCGACCTGCGACCCGAGCGTCCGACCGGGCCGATCACCGGCGCGGCGGTCGCGGCGGCGCTCGGTGCGGTGCTCCCCGAAGGCGCGATCGTCGTCGACGAGAGCCAGACCCTCGGCATATGGGCCGCGGGCGCCACCGTGGGTGCGCCGCGCCACGACTGGCTCACGCTCACCGGTGGTTCCATCGGCTTCGGCCTCCCCGCGGCCACGGGCGCGGCGGTCGCGTGCCCCGATCGTCCGGTGATCTGCCTCGAAGCCGACGGCAGCGCGATGTACACGTTCCAGGCACTGTGGACGCAGGCGCGCGAGAGCCTCGACGTGACGACGATCATCCTCAACAACCGCTCGTACGCGATCCTCAACATGGAGCTGCAGCGGGTGGGCGCGACCGAACCCGGCCCGAAGGCACTCTCGATGCTCGACCTCTCGGTGCCGCCGATCGACTTCGAAGCCCTGGCGCGGAGCCTCGGTGTGCACGCGGCTCGACCCGACTCCGCCGAGGCGTTCACGGTCGCGCTCGAGCGCGCGATCGGCGAACCCGGCCCCCACCTCATCGAGGTCGTGATCTGAGCCGCGGCCCGGCCGCGCCTCAGTCGGGTGCGGAGGGACGCGGTGCCGCGAGCAGCACCGCGATGCGGTCGACGAGATCGTCGAGCGGTGCGGGCGGGTGCGAGCCGAGGGGTTCCACACCGAACACGGCTTCGGTGACGCCGACATCTTCGCCCGGCTCGAGGTAGACGATCAACGATGTCGCCTGCGTCGGCGCGGGCGTCACGATCACCTCGAGCACGCCGCTCCCCCGGTCGACGTACGACACCGCGCCGACGAGGTGCGCGACCTCGAGCAGCGCGATGAACGCGTGGTCGAACGACGCGTCGAGCAGCACTCGCCGCGAGTCGTCGAGCGCGTCGTCGAAGCGCCACGGCGCAGCACGCGCTCCCCGATCGACCGGCGCTTCGACCGGCCGCACCCGCAACGACACGAGGAGCGCGTACGCCTCGGTGATCTGCGCGGTCCGCACCGTCCGCCGCCCGGCATCGGCCAGATCGACGGCCGTGTCGGGATGGTGTTGACGGACCAGACGGAGATACGTGGCCCGCACCTCGGGCCACGGCGCCCCGACCGGCAGCCCGAGCATCTCGAACGCCGTCCCCTGGTCGATCCGGGCCCCAGACTCCATCCGGAGATCGTCGCGCGCGCCGGGGGCCGAATCCGCCCTAGGCTGGCACTGCGAGCACGGTCACGAGGACCGGCTCCACAATGAGAAGAGAATCAGTTGGCTACAGGTACCGTGAAGTTCTTCAACGCCGAAAAGGGTTTCGGCTTCATCTCCCGCGAGCAGGGCGACGACGTGTTCGTCCACTTCTCCAACATCCAGGGAACGGGCTACAAGTCGCTCGACGAGGGTCAGCACGTCGAGTTCGACGTCGCTCCCGGCCGTAAGGGTGAGGAAGCTCAGAACGTCCGGGTGGTCTGACACCACCCGACCGCCCCGACAGGGGCGTTGAAGTCTTCGAGGCCCTGGTCGGTTCACCGACCGGGGCCTCTTGACGTCCGCGCACGCTCAACGAGCTCGTCGATCGACAGCGGGGCTCGAAACGTGCCCGAGCCGGGGAAGCGCATCGGGCACGTGACGAGCACCGGCCGGCGTTCTCAGCTTGGGGCACCACCGTGATCGACGCGCGGGAAGTTCGGGGGGGCGGCCCGACGCGAGTCAGCGACCTCCGGGGAGGCCACTGATCAGGTGCTGCTTGGAGCGGACGACCGGGCTCGAACCGGCGACATCAACCTTGGCAAGGTTGCACTCTACCAACTGAGTTACGTCCGCCTGATGGTGCACCACCCTCGGGTGGGATGCCGAGGATAGCAAGCCGCCGGCCACGTAGCCTGCCTCGTAGCGAACCAACCGGGCCGGGCCCGGGCCGGCGACGAACGGGAGTGCGGCAGGATGCGGATCGGGATCTTCGGCGGGGCGGCGGTCGACAGCGGGGCGATCGACACGATCGTCGCCGACGCGCGCACGGCAGCCGAGCAGGGCTTCGCCTCCTATTGGCTCCCCCAGATCTTCGGGGTCGACGCGCTGACGACCCTCGCGATCATCGGCCGTGAGGTGCCCGGAATCGAGCTCGGCACCGCGGTGGTGCCGACCTACCCGCGCCACCCGATGATGCTCGCCGCGCAGGCGCGCACAGTGCAGGCCGCGACAGGCAACCGACTCACGCTGGGCATCGGCCTCTCGCACAAGATCGTGATCGAGAACATGCTCGGCTACTCGTTCGCGAAGCCGGGAAGGCACATGCGCGAGTACCTCTCGATCCTCATGCCGCTCGTGCGCGGCGAGGCGGTCGACTTCGACGGCGACGACCTGCACGCCCACCTCGCGCTCAGCCGGATCGATGCCGAGTCGTGCCCGGTGCTGGTCGCTGCGCTGGGGACGAAGATGCTCGAGCTTGCGGGGTCTCTCGCCGACGGCACGATCCTCTGGATGACCGGCCCGACCACAGTCGAGACCCACACCCTTCCCACGATCACCCAGGCCGCGTCGGAGGCCGGTCGACCCACCCCGCGGGTCGCGGCCGCTGTCCCGGTGTGCGTGACGTCCGACGTCGCCGGCGCCAGGGAGCGGGCCGCCAAGGTCTTCGCGATCTACGGAACCTTGCCGTCGTACCGCGCCATGCTCGATCTCGAGGGGCTCGACGGCCCCGAGGACCTCGCGGTGATCGGCGACGAGGCCGCGGTGACAGCCGGGCTGCGCCGGTTCGCCGACGCCGGTGTCACCGAATTGGCCGCGAGTGAGTTCGGTGGCAGCGCCGACGAACGCACGCGCACCCGCGCTCTGATCCAGTCGATGCTCTGACTCGGCCGCCGCCGCCCGCAACCGCTCGACGTTGGCAGCACCAGGTCCGGTTTCCGGACCTCATGCTGCCAACGTCCGATGGGTGGCGCTGGGTCAATGCAGCGCCGGCCCCGATGCGGCGACGGGGGCGGTGAGCTGGGTCAGGGCCAGGAGCCACTCTCGGGCGAACGCGGCGCGCACCGCCGCGGGTGCGTCGTCGACGTCGGCATGGGCCGCGAGGCACGACACGACCGGGCCGCGCGTGCTGTCGGCGGCGGTGATCCAGTCGCCCGGCGCGGGCAGGGGATGGCCGTGGTCCTCGATCCCCTCCGCGATCGCCTCCCAGTCGCGACCGAGCGCGGCCGCCGCTGCGTCGAGCACGGTCGCCGTCTCGGGGCACAACGCGTCGCCCATCCGCGTGCGGTCGTACTCGAGGAGCCGCAGGCCGTTGCGCGCGGTGTCGGCGGCGGCGAGGAGCAGCCCCCACGGCCGCCGACCTTCGGGCGCCGCGGCCGTCTCCGACAGGTACTGCGTGTACGCGGCCTCGGCCCGGCGCCCGCAGGCCCGCACGGCTTTCCGGTGCTCGACATCCGGCGCGGCCGCGGCCGCGCCGAGGCACCGGTACAGGTCGGCCGCGACGCGCCGCAGCCCGACCTCGGCCCGCCGCGGCCAGAAGACGAGGCCGACGACCACGCTGACCACCACGCCGATGACGATGTCCTCGATCCGCACGAGTCCGGTGCGCCACCCCTC
>JBBQMI010000052.1:0-8274 GCA_038328825.1 Acidimicrobiia bacterium
GCGAAGATCGCCTGCGTGAACGGCACCGGGGGCTGGTTCAGCTCCGCCGGCACCACCTTGCTCGGCGTGGAGTGAGTCAGGCGCTCGCCGGGGCACCGAAGAAGCCCCGCTGCACGAGGTGGGCCACGGTGTCGAGCGTGACGTCGTCGTCGAGATCGAGACCGCGTGACGACACCGCGTAGTTGAAACGCTCCAGGAGGGCCATCAGCGCGCTCACCGACGTCGTGGCGTCGACGGGTTGGGACGCCCCGCTCTCCTCGAGTCGGATCGCGAGCGAGTTGGCGATCGCGGTGTACGCCTTCACGCCGGCCCGGGCGACCTCCCGGTCGGGCACCTGGTCTTCCATCCACGCGCGGATGACAACGCCGTACGAGCGGTAGATCGCGAGAAACTCCCCGAGGAAGGCGCGCAGCTCGTCGAAGCCGAACTCGTCCTCGATCGCACCGAGCCAGTCGGCGAGCTCGAACAACGAGTCGGCGCACTCGACCGCGAGCGCGCGCAGGAGATCTTCCTTGTTGGCGAAGTAGAGGTAGAAGGTGCCGTGCGAGGTGCGGGCCGCACGCACGATGTCGTCGACACGGGCGGCGTGGTACCCGCGCTCCGCGAACACCCGCAGCCCGGCGTCGGAGAGCTTGCGCATCGTGCGTCGACCCTGGGCCCGCAACTCCCGGCGACGCGACGGCGTACCGGTCGCGGACTCACGGCGCGCTCCGCCGCGACGCGGCGCACGAGACGGCTGGCGCGGAGATTTCGGTTCGGCCACGTATGACCCCACGGACGAGGAGGTGCGAACGATAGCGCCTTGTTAGATTCCGCCACCGTGCTCCCGGCAACGACACGAGAGGCCGCCCGACGATTCGCCGCCGCCACCGCCTACTTCGCGCCCGATGGCTGGCCGATCTCGTACCGGGATCTCGATCACATCTCCGACGAGGTCGCAGTCGGGCTGTCGCGACGCGGTGTCGGTCTCGGCGACGTCGTGGCGCTCGTGCTGCCGCCCGGCCCGGAGTACCTCTTCGCGTATCTTGGCGCGGCCAAGATCGGTGCGGTCACCGCGGGGGTGAACCACCGCCTCACCCCCGGCGAGCAGACAACCGTGCTCGATCGGGCCGCACCGCGCCTCGTGCTCGCGCCCGACACGGCCCGCGACGGCCCCTTCCCGACCGTGGAGGTCGGCCGCGCCGCGGGCCTCGCCGACGTGCTCGCGCCCGTGCGCGTCGCCGGCACCGTTCCGGGGCCCGCTCCCACCGACCCCGACACTCCGGTCGCGATCATCTTCACGTCGGGCACCACCGGGGTGCCGAAAGGCGCGATCTACTGCCACCGCCAGCTCGAGTTCATCACCCGGACCGACGTCGGCGACGCGTGGGGCGGCGGCACGCGCACGCTCGCGGGCACCGCCTTCGCGCACCTCGGCTTCATGACCAAGCTCGAGGGCAACCTGCAACGCGGGAGCACCACGTTCATCATGGAGCGCTGGAGCGCGGCGGAATCGCTGGCGCTGATGGAAGAGCACCGGATGACGAGCGTCGCGGGCGTGCCGACCCAGATCGCGCTCATGCTGCGCCAACCCGACTTCGACCGGTTCGATCTCGGTGCGGTCCGGTTCGTGATCGTCGGTGGTGGGCCGGTCACGCCCGGGCTCGCCGAAGAGGCGCGAGCGCGCTTCGGCGCTGCGCTCGCCACGCGCTACTCGTGCACCGAAGCGGGAATCGGCCTCGGGACCGCGTTCGACGCGCCCCCCGAGGACGCGGTCGTGAGCGTCGGACGTCCGCACGCGTCGGTCGACCTCGCGGTGCTCGACGAGCACGACGCCGCGGTGGCCCCGGGCGAGGTGGGCTCGGTGTGCCTGCGCTCCCCCGCGGTGATGTCGGGATACTGGCGCGACCCCGGGGCCACTGCCGACGCGTTCACCGCCGACGGGTTCGTGCGCACCGGTGACCTCGGCTTCGTCGACGACGCGGGGCGTCTGCGGCTCGTCGGGCGGAGCAAGGAGATGTACGTGCGCGGGGGATACAACGTGTATCCCGTGGAGGTCGAGGCGGTGTTGTCGACCCATCCGGGTGTCGCCGCGATCGCGGTGGCTCCCTGCGCCGACCCCGTCATGGGTGAGGTCGGCGTCGCCGTCGTCGTGGCCCGCGATCCCGCGCGCCCACCGTCGCTGGCAGATCTCCGCGGCCACGCGGCCGGGCTGCTCGCGACGCACAAGCTCCCCGAGGGCCTGCGGCTCACCGATGCCCTGCCCCTGACCGCGATGGAGAAGCTCGACCGGCGCGCCCTCGCCGCCGTCGTGGCCACCGAGCCTGACGCCGACGTCAGCTAACTTGCCAGGATGGAGTTGGAGTTCACGACCGATCAGGAGGGGCTGCGCGACGCCGTGCGCGCGGTGCTCCTGCGGGAATGTTCACCGGGGTTCGTGCGCGACGTCGCCGAGAAGCGCACCGCCGGCGCCCAAGTCGACACCGAACCGCTCTGGTCGCACATGGTCGAGCTCGGGTGGCCGGCGCTCACGGTCCCCGAGGCGGCCGGCGGCCTCGGCTACGGGGCGGTCGAGCACGCGGTGCTCGTCGAGGCGCTCGGCCCGTCGATGGCGCCGGGTCCCCTGCTGCCGACCGTGTCGCAGTTCGTTCCCGCCGTACGCGAGGCCGGAAGCACCGCCCAGCACGACGCGTTCCTCCGACCCGTCGCCGAGGCCGGCCGGACCGGTTCCCTCGCGCTCGACGACCCCGCCGGCCTGGTCACCACCGCCGAACGTCGCGGCGACGGCTGGGTGCTCTCGGGCGAGAAGCATCTCGTGGTCGAAGCTCCGGCCGTCGACGCCTTCGTCGTGGTCGCCCGCACCGCGACCGACGACCTCGGCGCGTTCGTCATCGACCACGATGCACCCGGCGTGACCGTGGAGCCCGTGCGCAGCTTCGACCCGACGCGCCTCATGGGCACCGTCGGGCTGCGCGACGTCACCGTCGGCGGCGACGCCGTGCTCGGTGATCCGGGCCCGGCCACGGCCGAGGCGATCCGGCGGGCGGTGCAGGAAGCCACGGTCTCGCTCGCGCTCGAGACCGTCGGAACGACCCAGACCATCTTCGACATCACGCTCGAGTACGCGAAGGAACGCGAGCAGTTCGGTGTGCCGATCGGTTCGTTCCAGGCGATCAAGCACAAGTTCGCCGACATGCTGCTCGCGATCGAACGGGCCCGCGCGACCTGCTACTTCGCCGCGCTCACGATCGCCGAAGACGACGAGCGCCGCACGATGGCCACGTCGATGGCAAAGGCCGCTGCCGGCGATGCGCAGCGCTTGGTGGGCAAGGAAGGTATCCAGATCCACGCGGGCGTCGGCTACACGTGGGAGCACGACATCCACCTGTACGTCCGCCGGGCCAAGACCGGCGCCGCCCTGTTCGGCACCGCGACCGATCACCGCGCCGCGGTGGCCGATCTCCTCGACTGGTGACCAGCTCTCGGGTCGAATCCGCTGCGCCGGCTCGATCACTCACCCGTTCACGGCGCGCCGACAGTCCCGCCGGCTCCGCTTCTCCTCCTACAAGACGTAGGCGAAGAGCGCGAGCCAGAACCCGGCCAGCACGAAGCCGGCGATGATCGCGTTGCGGTGGGTGTCGTAGATGATTCGCGTGCCACCCGGCTTGGTGCCGCCGAGCAGGCCGAGGGCGTTGAGCTCGAGCAGCCCGAACACGATGAGCGTCACGACCCAGAACGTGAGCCGCTTGCCGCCGCTCGGCTCGAGCTGCGCGGTGTACGGGAAGTGCGACGTGCCGACCATGAACAGCAGCATCGGGATCGAGAAGATGGCGTTCATGCGGGAGGCCAAGAGGCCGCGCCGCCCGGCATCGGCCGCCGCAGGGTCGGCTTCGCCGCCTGCCTGCACCGCCCGCGCATTCGCGATCACGACCTTCTGCTTGCGCCAGATCACGCCCCACACGTTGAGGAACATCGTGAGCGCCAGCAGGATCCCCACCGAGATGCTGATCCCCGGGCGGGTCTTCAGGTACTCGGTCTTGTAGTCGTCGGTGAAGTAGAAGAGCAGGAACCCTGTGACGACGGTCGCGACCGCGGCCCACCGGAACCACCACAGCGCGCGCCAGGAGAGCTTGTCCATGGCGTTGTTGCGCGCCGCGGGCTCCATCTCCGCGAACGCGGGCACCTGCACGAAGTTGAAGAAGTACAGGAGCCCGATCCACGCGATGCCCACCACGACGTGCAACCAGCGCGAGAAGAACTGCCCGCTGTTCTTGGTCCAGAAATCGAGCGCCGCTGCGAACACCGACGAACCCATGGGAACTCCCTCTGTCGAAGCGCGGCCGAACGTAGCACCGCTGCTGAGAGCGGTCAGGGACTGGTCTCGGCCGTCGGGTAGCTCGGGCGGCCCGCGGCGTCCCATTCTTCCCAGAAGTCGAAGAACACCTGGCCGAACGGATCCTCGCCCCTGAGTGGCATCGACCCGCGCCGGACGGTGAAATCGAGGGGCGCGAGCTCCACGGCGCGCTCGAGGTGCGCCCGCGCCGCGTCGGGCCGGCCCGACCGGTGCAACCAGGCGCCGAGGCGCCGTTCGGCGCGGGCCTGCTGGAGCTCCTCCCCCGGAAGCTCCTGACGGTCATGCAGCGCGGCGTCGTCTTCGGGGACGACGCCTTCGCGCACCCACCGCCGCAGCTGCTCGTGGTGGATCGTGGAGTCGATGTTCGTGAACTCCTTGTACATGTCGTCACCGGGTGCGATCACCGGCGACCGCACGACGTGGTCGTCCTCGTCGATCCACACGACCGACGGCACGTTCACCACTCCGTAGAGCTCCGACAAGCGGTGATCGGCGTCGAGCAGGACCGGGAACGTCGGGGTGGGCTGGGCGGCGTCGACCCACTCCTGCGCGGAGCCGGCCTCGTTGTCGAGCGAGATCGACACGAGCTCGAGCCCCTCGGGTGCGAGCTCCTCGTGGAGGGCTTGCCACGCCGGCAGGTCGTACCGGCAACCGCACCACGACGCCCAGGTGACGAGGATGCGCTTGCGGCCGCTGAACTCCGACAGGGCGACGGGTGCGCCGTCGAGGTCGGCGAGCGTCACGTCGGGGGCTTCGAGCGACCGGAGTCGGGCGGCCACCGCGCCCGCGGGTTCGCCGAGCACGATCACCGCTTCGGCGACGTCGATCGCGTAGGGCCGGCCCAGCGCGGTCGCGAACGCGGCCAGGTCGACCTCACCCGCGTCCGGGTCGCCAGCGACGAGCCCGTCGCGGTCGCGCACGGGCACGCACACGTCGTCGCGACAAAGTCCCTCGGGCTTGAGGATCCAGCCGGTGGCCGCCGTGAGCGACGCCGCGTCGGCCAGCAGCCGGGCGGCGTCGGCGCGGGCGACGATCTCGTACTCGGCGTCGGTGATGATCGTGGCCACGGCGGGCTCCTCGGGGCGTCGAGCGGCAGACGCCGTGAGGCTACCCAGGCGCGGGCGGGGCGGACGCGGTCGTGTCGGGGACCGCGGTGTCGGGTGGGGCGGGTTCGGTCGCGGTGGTGTCGGGCGGCGCATCCGTGGCCGCCGTGGTGCTCTGGTTGTTCTGGTTGCTCTGGGACGACCTCCGGGTGCCGGAGCTCTGGTTGTCGTCGGTCTGGTACCAGGTGCTCCCCCCGCTGCCGGCGATCGCGGCCGCGTTCGCGACCGACGGGTGGCTCACGCCGGCCGGTCCGTATCCGAACGCGTCGATCACGTTGCGCGTGATCTGGATGATGGTGGGGTTGAACGCCGACCCCTCCCCCGGCGGGTCGTGCTTGCTGACCCAGTAGTTCGTGCCGGTCGCGAAGACCCCGGCTCCCGACGGAGCCGTGTAGTACGTCATGTCGGCGTAGCTGTGGCGACCACCGCAGGTGACCGGCGAGTGGGCGAGGATCTCGACGTTCTCCGGCACGCCCGTGCCGGGCGACCACCGGTCGTACTCGGAGCCCACCACGATCTCGAGGTGCTGCCCATCGGTCACACCCGTGTTCGCGAACACCCACGAGCCCGCGTCCGACACGACCATGTCGGCCCGCACCGGGTTGCACTCGTACTGCTGACCGATCAACGTGTTCTCCGGCCGGTTCACGGGTCCCTCGCGGAAGCTCACCGTGGCCTGCGCGGGATCCGTCGAACGGATCGGATCGGCGCTCGTGCGGTAGTTCACCTGGTGCCGGTCGGGCCCCGTCGCCGAAGGCTCGAACCGGATCTGGCGGTAGGCCGCATTCGCACCGAAGAACGCGAGGTTCACACCCGCGTCGCGGGCCGCTTCCATCCCGTCTCGCATCGACTTCGACCAGTACTCGTCGTGACCCATCGAGAAGACGGCCTTGTGACCGAGGAGCAGCTCGGGATGACGGTGCACGTCGACGTCGGTCGTGTAGGTGACGTCGAGGCCCCACTGCTCGAGCCGCCGCAGGAGCGGGAACTCGTTGCCGAGGTAGTCGGCCGATCCGAGACCCCAACCGTACGGTCGGTCGAACGACACGACCTCGGCGCGCGTGCCGCCGCCCTGGCAGTGGTACAGCGAGCACCCACCCCAGTCGTTGTAGGCCTGCCACGTGGTCACCGCGTTCACGACGAGGTACGCGCTCGGCTCCGCGTCGGCGCGCAACGTGAGCGGCACGAGCTGCTGGTTGCCCGAGGAGCCGACGAGCTTGAGGAGGTAGTCGCCCTGGGCCCAGGTGGCATCGGTCGGCAGCACCACCGACGGCGCCCACTGAGCTTCGACCATGTTGGTGACGGGATCTTCGACCGGCTCGGCCTGGGCCGCGCCCGGGATCTCCGGCGACTGCCACACGAGCCGACCACCGAGGCCCTGGTACCACCCCATGCGGTAGGCCTCGAGGTGGAACGTCGCGTCCCCGGTCGAGACGGCCACCGGCACCTGCTCACCCGCCTGGGCGCTCACCGTGGTCGCGTACCCCTCGATGGAACCCGGTTTCGACTGCGAGATCTGCCACGCGTTCGTACCCGGCCGCAGGTTCTCGAGGTAGACGGGCGGCGAGAGGATCCCGCTGCGCGCCTGGATCACGGGCAGGGTCGTGGTGGTCGTGGACCTCGACGTCGCTGTGGGAGCTCCGTTCCCAGCGGCGTCCGACGAGCGCAGCGGGCTGAACCAGGAACCGGCCGCAGCGACGATCGCGATCGCGGCGGTGACGCCGGTGAGGACGATCGCGGTTCGGTGACGCACGGCGCGCAGGGTATCCGGGCAGAAGCCACGATTCGTGACAAGCACGGGCGCGGAGCGGTGGTGACCCCCGACTAACCTCGACATCCGGCGCGTCCGACGCGTCCTGGTGGCGTAGCCGAGTGGTTCAGGCAAGGGCCTGCAAAGCCCCGTACGCGGGTTCGATTCCCGCCGCCACCTCCATCGATGGCCCTTCACGGGCCGGAAACCGCGCCCGAATCACGCTGTTCGCATGAACCGCGGGTCGGGTCGACGCGCTCGTCCGGCGGTCGGATCGCCGCGCGGCGACGCCCCGGCGCGCCAACCCGTTGCTCCGCCGAGCGTCCCGATCGCGACCTCGACCAATTCCTCCTCACGTTCTCGGTGTCCCGGCCCCGGAAGTGGGGAAGAACGCGAATCGGAGGCGGCGGTAGAGTCACGGCGTGACGCCTGACACCCGTGTCAGCCGCGCGACGGCCGGGTCCGTACGGATCCGTGCGGTGGGCGCGGCGTTCCCGATGCTCCGCCTCCCGTCTGCCGCGGTCGCGGCCGCCTGGGGCCGTGGAGGTGGCCGCGGTCAGACGTCGGTCTGCGCGCACGACGAAGACGTGCTCACGCTCTCCGCCGAGGCCGCGTCCCGCGCGCTCGCGGCGGCCGGTGTGGACGCGGCCACGATCGACGGTCTCTGGTGGGGCACGTCGCGCCCGCCGTTCGCGGAAGGGCCGAGCCACGCGATCCTCGCGGCCGCGATCGGCCTGGAGTCCAACTCCACCGGCGCGCTCCTGTCGGGATCGCCGCACGCGGGGATCGAGGCCCTGCTGGGTGCCGCCGACGCGATCGCCGCGGGCACTGCCCGCACGGCGCTCGTCGTCGCCGCCGACGCGGTGCGCCCCGGGATCGGCACCGGCTTCGAGGCCCGCGCCGGCGCCGGCGCCGCTGCCTTCCTCCTGACCTCGGCCGACGGCGCGGCACCCGACTCCACCGGTGCATGCATCGGCGCACGCGTGACCCGAACCCACCCGTTCCTCGACCGCTACCGAGGCGACGGCGAGGTCTCGACCCGCGACGTGTACGACCCGCGCCTCTTCCGCGAGGAGATCTTCCTCCCG
>JBBQMI010000053.1:0-8214 GCA_038328825.1 Acidimicrobiia bacterium
CCGGCGCGCCGAAGGGCGCGGTCTACGACCACGCGACCCAGCGCGCGATCTCGCGCAACATCGGTGAGCTGACCGCGCCGGGCGACCGGCGGCTCTCGGTGCTGCCGTTCGCGCACGTCGGCTACATGACCCGCATGTGGGACGAACTCGCCAACGCGACGACGCTCATCCTCCCGGGCGAACCGTGGAACCCGGCCGAGCACCTGCGGATGATCCGCGAGCAGGGTGTCACGATGGTCACGGGCGTCCCGACGCAGTGGCAACGCGTCCTCGACCACCCCGACCTCGGGATCACCGACTTCTCCGGCGTGCGGGTCGCCGGGCTCGGGGGCGCGTCGATCGCACCCGAGCTGGTCGGCCGGATGCGTGAACAGCTCGGGTGCCCGGTGCTCGCCCGGTACACGAGCACCGAGGCGGGAGTCTGCACGAGCACGCGCATCGGTGACCCCGACGACGTCGTCGCCCACACGGTGGGCCGGCCCGCGCCGGAGGTCGAGCTTCGGATCGTCGACTCGGAAGGCCACGACGTCGACGACGGCGCGGTCGGCGAGATCGTGTGTCGGTCGCCCGCAATGATGCGCGGCTACTGGCACGACCCGGAACGCACAGCCGAGGTGATCGACGCCGACGGGTTCCTGCACACAGGGGACCTCGGCCACTTCGGCGACGACGCCAACCTACGGATCGTCGGCCGCCTCAAGGAGATGTACATCCGGGGTGGCTACAACGTGTACCCGGCCGAAGTCGAGGGCGTGCTCGCCGATCATCCGACCGTCGACCGGGCCGCGGTCGTGGGGCACACCCACGGTGACCTCGGCGAGATCGGTATCGCCTTCGTCGTCGCCGCGGCCGGATCCACACCCGAGCTGGCCGAGCTGCGCGCCTGGTGTCGGGATCGACTGTCCGACTACAAAGCACCCGACCGGCTCGTGATCGTCGACGACCTGCCGGTGACGGCCATGATGAAGATCGACAAGCGCGTGCTGGTCGCGCGACTCCAGGAGGAGAACCGGTGATCGATGCAACACCTGACCCGATCCAAGTCGTGGGCACGGGCGACTCGAGCGAACGGCCGATCAAGCTCGGGTCGATGCTCTTCACGCTGGTGGAGCCGCACGCGGGTCGAGAGGTCGACTACAACCGCTGGTACGAACGCGACCACTTCTACGCGGGCTGCATGATCGGCGCGTGGACTGTCGCCGGCGCCCGGTTCGTCGCCACCAGGGAGTGCAAGGAGCGTCGCTACCCCGCCGATTCGGCGATCGCGCCCGACCCGCTCAACGGTTCCTACCTCGCGCTCTACTGGATCCTCGCGGGCAAGCTCGACGAGTGGATGCGTTGGGGCACCGACCAGGTCAACTGGCTGCACGCCAACGGTCGCATGTTCCTCGACCGCGACCACGTGCACACACTCATGTACGAGCTGGCCGACGAACGTTCGGCGAACCCCGAGGGTGTGCCCGCCGAGCTCGCGCTCGACCGCCGGTACGCGGGCATCGTGGCGACGATCGGTGAGGTCGCCGACGGCCACACCGTCGACGAGGTCGTTGCGTGGTCGGCGGCAAGCGAGTGCCCGGCCGACCTCGTGCTCACCTTCACGCCCAAGCCGTTGTTCGACGACGCCCCCGGAGACGTCCCACGCGACACCGTGACCAACCGCTTCCTGCAACTCGCGTTCGTGACCGCCGACCCGCTCACCGCGTTCGACGAGCGGTTCACCGCACTCGGTGCCGATCTCGCCGGGAGCGGGCTCGGCGAGATCGTGTTCGCGTCACCGTTCCTCGCCACGGTGCCCTGCACCGACACCTACACCGACCAGTTGCGGTAGGGAGACACTGATGCGGATCCTCATCGTCGGCGCCGGTGGCGTCGGGAACGCGATCGCAGTGGGCCTCGCGCGACGCGACTTCTTCGAGCACGCGGTCGTGGCCGACGTCGCCCTCGCGCGCGCGGAGGCGACGTGCGACCAAACGGGTGACGCGCGCTTCACCGCAGTCGCCGTCGACGCATCGGACGGCGTCGCGCTCGTCGAGCTGGCCCGGTCACGACGCGTCGACGTGATCATGAACGCGTGCGATCCCCGCTTCAACATGGCGATCTTCGACGCCGCCTTCGAGGCCGGCGCCAACTACCTCGACATGGCGATGAGCCTCTCGGAACCACATCCCGAGGACCCGCACGTGCTGACCGGCGTGACGCTCGGCAGCGAACAGCTCGCGCGCTCCGCCGACTGGGAGGCGAGAGGGCTGCTCGCGCTCGTGGGCATCGGTGTGGAGCCCGGTCTCTCCGACGTGTTCGCGCGCTACGCCGCAGACCACCTCTTCTCCGCCATCGACGAGGTGGGCGTGCGCGACGGCGCCAACCTCACCGTTGACGGCTACTCGTTCGCGCCGACGTTCTCGATCTGGACCACGATCGAGGAGTGCCTCAACCCGCCGGTGATCTGGGAGCAGGACCGCGGTTGGTTCACCACTCCCCCGTTCTCCGAACCCGAGGTGTTCGACTTCCCGGCCGGGATCGGACCGGTCGAGTGCGTGAACGTCGAGCACGAAGAGGTGCTGCTCATCCCCCGCTGGGTCGACTGCAAGCGGGTCACGTTCAAGTACGGCCTGGGCGACGAGTTCATCGAGGTGCTGCGCACCCTGCACCTGCTCGGCCTCGACTCGACGACACCGGTCACGGTCCGCGGCGTGGAGGTCTCGCCGCGCGACGTCGTGGCCGCGACGCTCCCCGACCCGGCCACCCTCGGCGACAAGATGCACGGCCTCACCTGCGCGGGCACGTGGGTCACGGGCACCGGAACCGACGGCGCGCCGCGTGAGGTGTACCTGTACCACGTGTCCGACAACGACGAATGCATGGCGAAGCACGGCTGCCAGGCCGTCGTGTGGCAGACCGCGATGAACCCCGTGGTCGCGCTGGAGCTCATCGCGTCGGGCACGTGGTCGGGCGCCGGCGTGCTCGGACCCGAAGCGTTCGACGCGGTGCCGTTCCTCGACCTGCTCCGCGACAACGGCGAGCCCTGGGGAATCGACGAGCGGGTGAGCGCAGCGGAGCCGCCGGACGCGAACCGCAGGCCGTGAATCGGTGAGCGATCGAGGCGGCGCAGCCGGAGCGAACAATGCTGTGGTGCTCCTCCTCGATAGCCTCAACCGGCACCTGATCGGTCCGTACGGAAGCACCGAGTTCGACACGCCGAACCTCAACCGGCTCGCGCGCCGCTCGGTGCGCTTCGACCGGCACTACTCCGGGTCGTTGCCGTGCATGCCCGCCCGCCACGACATCCTGTGCGGCGCGCTCGATTTCCTCTGGAAGCCGTGGGGTTCGGTCGAGCTCTGGGAGGAGCCGCTCACGGTTCCGTTGCGGGCAGCCGGCGTGGTGACGAAGCTCGTAACCGACCACCCGCACCTGTTCGAGAGCGGCGGCGAGAACTACCACGTCGACTTCAGCGCGTGGGACTACCAGCGCGGCCACGAATCGGACCCGTGGCGCACGCGTCCGGATCCGAGCTGGATCGGCGCGCCGAGCTTCGGTCGCGGCCACATGCCCTACGACGATTCCCGCGGCTGGTTCCGCGACGAGAGCGACTTCCCCGGCCCGCGCACGATGACGGCCGCGGCCCGCTGGCTCACCGAGGAGGCGCCCGCGCACGAACGGTTCCTGCTGTTCGTCGACGAGTTCGACCCGCACGAACCGTTCGACACGCCCGAGCCGTACGCGTCGATGTACGACAGCGAGTGGGAGGGGCCGCACCTCGTGTGGCCCCCGTATCGCGTCGGGGCGCAGGCCGACGGCGTGATCGACGCGGGCGAGGCCCGCCAGATACGCTCGAGCTACGGCGCCAAGCTCACGATGATCGACGCGTGGCTCGGGCGCGTGCTCGACGTGCTCGACTCCCAGGATCGCTGGGCCGACACCGCGGTGATCCTCTGCACCGACCACGGCCACTACCTCGGCGAGAAGGACATCTGGGGCAAGCCCGCCGCACCGATCTACGAGCCGCTCGGCCACACGCCCATGATGATCGCCTGGCCCGGCGTCGAACCAGGGAGTCGCTCGGCGTTGACCACTGCGGTCGACCTCCACGCGACCCTCCTCGACCTCTTCGGCACGTCGAGCGAACATCGCACCCACGGCCGTTCGCTCGTCCCGGTGATCCAGGGTGAGACCGACGCGGTTCGCGACCACGTGTTGAGCGGCATCTGGGGACGCGAGGTGCATCTCGTCGACGGCGTCGACTCGCACAAGTACATCCGGGCTCCCGACGGCGCGAACGAGCCGCTGTCGATGTGGTCGAACCGGTGGTCGACGATGCCGGTGCACTCGGTACCCGGCCTGCGGCTCCCCCGTCCCGACGACCGTGCCACACTCGACCGCATGCCCGGCTCGACCGTGCCGGTGATCCGTCAGCCCTTCACCGCGACCGACCCGCTCCCCTTCTGGGCGTACTCGCACTTCACCGGCAACCACTGCTTCGACGTCGGCGACGACCCGGGCGAGGACCGTGATCTCGTCGGGACCGCGGTCGAACGGCGGCTCGAGGAGCAGCTGCGCAGCGCGCTCGTGGCAATCGACGCACCCGACGATCAGCTCACCCGCCTCGGCCTCAGCTGAACGCCCGGTGCGCGCTACGCCCCGCGAACGGAGCGGGGTACTTGGCCGCCCGATACAGAACTCTCACCAGGCACCCCTATTGTCGTCGCCGTGCCCCCCGAAGTCGTGGCCGCGGTGCGCGGCTTGGAGAAGCGCTACGGATCGGTCGCCGCCGTCGCGGGGCTGGACTTCGAGGTGGAACCCGGTGAGATCTGTGGCCTCCTGGGACCCAACGGTGCCGGCAAGACCACGGCCCTGCGGATGCTCGTCGGTCTGATCCGACCGAGCGCCGGCGAGGCGCTCCTGTTCGGGGAGCGGGTCCGGCCCGGCCTGTCGTCGCTCACCCGGGTCGGGACGATGATCGAGCACGCCGCCTTCGTCCCGCACCTGTCGGGCGCGCTGAACCTGAAGCTCTGGTGGGAGGCCGGCGGTGCACGGTGGGCCGACGCCGACGCCGAGCGCGCGCTGGCCGTCGCCGGCCTCGGCGACGCGATCAACCGGCGGGTGAAGACCTACTCGCAGGGCATGCGCCAACGCCTCGGCCTCGCCCGCGCCCTGCTCGCGCGACCCGACCTCCTCGTGCTCGACGAGCCCACGAACGGTCTCGATCCCCAGGAGATGCGCGCCGTACGCGACCTCCTGCGACGGGTGGCGGAGGAGGGCACCACCGTGCTGCTCTCGAGTCACATCCTCTCCGAGATCGAGCAGATCTGCACCAACGTGGTCGTCATGGACCGCGGCCGACTGATCGCGACCGGGACCGTGGCCGAGCTGACTGCGTCGAGCGCATCGGCCTACCTCGAGGTGAACGACGACTCGCGGGCGCGCGAGGTGCTCGCGACGCTGCCGGGAGTCGGTCGGATCACCGCCGAGTCGCCGGGCCTCAACGTCGAGCTCTCGGGCGCGCGCCGATCTGAGCTCGTCACCGCGCTCGTGCAGGCCGGCGTCGAGGTCGAGACGATCACCGCGCGCCACGCGCTCGAGGACGCGTTCGTCGGACTCGTCGGCGCGGAGACCGAACGTCACGTGGGTAAGGGCGCATGATCCGCCTCGTCGAGACCGAGCTCATCAAGCAGATCCGTCGACCCCGGACGTGGGTGGCGCTCGGCTTCGTCGTCCTCGTACCGATCATCGTGACGATCGCGCTCAAGACCAACCCACCCGATCTCAATGGAGGCGGGCGCGCCGTCGAGGATCGCTTCTTCTACCTGGCGACCCAGACTGGGCTGATCATGCCGGTTGCGTCGCTCCTCCTGATGAGTCGATTCTTCCTGGTAGTCGTGCTGTGCCTCTTCGCAGGGGACGCGGTCGCGAGTGAGGCCTCGTGGGGCAACCTGCGGTTCATGCTCGTGCGCCCCGTCGGGCGGGGCCGGCTCCTCGGCGCGAAGCTCGTGACGGTGGCGCTGTTCGGGTTGCTCGCCACGGCGCTCATCGTCGCCTCGGGGCTCGCCGCGGGCGTCATCGCGTTCGGCTGGCATCCGCTCGACTTCAGCGCCTTCGCCACGCTCGATCCCCGCGCCGCGTCGTTGAGCCAGACGCCCTCGGAGCTCCTCGTGCACCTCGTGATGGCGGTCGGTCTCGTCACGTGGGGACTGGCCGGCATCCTCGCCTTCGGCTTCATGCTCTCGACCATGACCGACGCCCCGTCGGGCGCGGTGTTCGGCGCCGTCGGCCTCTACGTCGTGAGCACGATCCTCGACGCCATCGAGTCGGTCGGCACGATCCGCTACGGCCTGCCGACGCACTACATCGACGCGTGGACGGGCCTCTTCTCCGAGAACCGCTGGACCGACGACATGTGGCGCGCCGTGCTCCTGCCGATCCCGTACGTGCTCGTGTTCTGCGGCATCGCGTGGTGGTGGTTCCGGCGCAAGGACGTCACGAGCTGACCCCGAGGATGAGCAGTCGCGCGTCACGCGGTGATGCGGAGAGCGACCTCGGGGGCCAAGAAGTCGGAGCCGTCCGACAGATGATGAGACCCTGGACGAGGCGGCGGAGCGCGTCGCGGTCGGTCGGCAGATCCGAGAGGGCGGGAACGTCGGGAAGCGCAGTCATCGCGCCCGCCGTTCGGCGGGAGTCCGACGACCCTCACCGCGCGGGCGCCATCACCCGAACCGCACCGTGACCGTGTCGTCGTACGGCTGACCCGTGCCATTGGTCGAGAAATGCTCGATGACGTAGGGACAACCCACTCGCCCGAGGATGGGCCGGAGTGTGCGGACCTGCGCACCGGCGACCGTCGCGGTCTGACCGCACGCACGACTCAGCTCCCGGGCCGCGACTCGGCTGTCGTCGACGTGCAGCGTGCGGGGCGCTCGGTCGAACACCACCGAGAACGTGGCTTCCGAGTCGTGGTCACTCACGATGTGCAGCGGCCCCGGGAGCACGAGCTCCACCGGGAAGTAACCGTACGTGACGAACGTGGGCTGGCCGATCGCAGCAGCACGCGTGAGCGTCTGAGCCGCGACCCGCGAGCGAACCGGGACGTAACCATCTGCGCTCCGAGCGACGACCACCGCCAGCAAGATGACGGCGCAGCCGAGCGCCACGAGGGTGGCCCGCCTCGGCGGTCGTCGCAGGAGACGTTGCACACTCGGCCGCGCGCCGAGGTCCGTCAACGCGAGCGCTACGAGCACTGCGATCCACGGCAGGAGCCAGGCGTCGACTCGGTCCTTGACGATCGAACCGAGCGGATACTGATGCGCCGCGCTCAGCACAACTGCGACCACAGGGGCGAGGAGGAGCCACCATGCGGTTCGCCACCGCTGCCAAGCGAACCACACGACCAGGGTGACCGGGGCGAGCACGAGGACGGTGCTGCCGCCGTACACGAAGGCACCCCACAACCCTCGGGTCATGAGCACGGCTTGCCTCGCGGTCTGGCTGATCGAACCGCTCGAACCCAGGAACTCGTTCTGCCAGTGGGCAGTCAGAGACGGAGGGGAATCGGGAAGCAGCGCGTACACCCACACCAGCGCGAGCAGACCCGCTCCGCCGAGCACGGCGAGCCGTGATCCGACCGCTCGGAGATCGAAACGTCGCTCGCCTGCTCGCGCCGCTCGGAGCAACCCGACGCCGAGAACGAGGTAGAGCAGGGCTGCCGGGATGAGCATCGCGAACGAGAACAACACCGCGACCACAGCGACGCCCGCCCCGAGCGCGGTCCAGCGCATCCTCGGTCCCTCACGGCGCGCCCCGGCGGCGATCGCCACCATGACGGCCGAGAAGGCGTACTCCCACGTGTACTGCTTCACGCGGGCGCTCTCCACCAGGAGCATCGGGCTCAACGAGGTCAGACAGGCCACGACGGTCGCCGCGGTTCGCGAGGCGCCCGCAAGCCTTGCTCCGGCGAACACGACGAACGGTGCGAACAGGAGCGGCACGAGAGCGAACGACTGCGCCCACGGGATCGACCGGGGAGCCAAGCCGATCCACCAGCGCATGAGGAGCGTGAAACCAGGGGCGCCGATGCCCATGTGGATCGCGCGGGAGAGCGGCGCGCGCGTCGACAGCGCAACCCACGAATCATCGAACCAGAGGTCGTAGGTTCCGACACGGGACCGCGTGAGACTCACGCCCACTGCGAACACGACACTCGACAGGATGGCGAGAATCGGCCCG
>JBBQMI010000054.1:0-8212 GCA_038328825.1 Acidimicrobiia bacterium
GGCAGCGCCGGGAGGACGGCAGGCGGCGGCTGGACGAGCCCGGCGGGGTCGGTCGTCGTCGTAGTCGCGAGCGTCGTGCTGGTGGTCCGGGTTCGCCGGGAGGGGTCGGCCGCACCCGAGTCCGACGACGAACCGAGCCGCGACGCGCCCGCCACGCCGGCGGCGACGATCGCCAGCACCGCGGCGGTGATGCCCACGATCCGGAGGCAGTACGACTGCTTGGTCACGCGCTTCTGCCCTCTCCGCACCGAACGGGGCGGATCCTACCGGTGTGCCCCCGGTGCTTCCCCACGGGGCCGCACGTACCGGCGCGACGCGGCCCCGGGCGGAACCGGGGCCGCGGTACTTCGTGACGCTCGCCGACTGCGGCGGCTCAGGTCGGGGCCGGGGTCGACTCCTGTTCGAGCAGCTCTTCGAGCGGATCGGGGACCAGTGCGGTGTTGCGCAGATCCAAGAGGAAATCGAGGATCTCGGCGCCGGACACGAGATCACGAGTCCCGAACCGTTCGAGCGCCTCGTCGACCATCTTGACGATCTCCTGCTCGTTCACCGTGCTCCTCCCTGACCGTTCGGGCCGCCCCGGTCGGGACGGACCCGTCGTACATTCGGATTTCGGTGCCTGTTCGTACCTACCCAACGGTCACCAACGTACCCTCCCCCGGTTTCCTTCCCGGGTCGGCTTCGTATCGGCTCGTTGAACGCCCAGGTCAAGGACTCTCCGCGATCCCGTCGATATCGGCGATCAGGCCTTGCGGGCCTTGGCCGGCTTGTCGTAGGTGAGGGCGATCGCGGCCTCGGGTCCGTGGGCCCGGAACGTGAGGCTCTCCTGGAGGTACAACGAGACCGCCTCGGACGTGCTCCCGGCATAGCCGATGGAGACGTCCTGCCCGCTGGTCAGCTCGAAGTCACCGCCCCGGAGGCTCGCGACGATGGCCCCGTCGACGGCCGGGGCCCAGATCACGGGCCCTCCGAGGATGAGGCGGAGGTGTTCGAGCACGGGGTAGCCGCCGCGTTGGGTCGTCTCGATCACGCCCGTGTAGCAGCGCGGGCCGAGGGCGATGCCGTAGGGACCGTCGACGCCGGCCTGGCGGAGGACGGCGACGGCTTGGGCGACCGGGCGTGGGTAGTCCTCGTAGTCGTCGGGGATGGCGATCGGGTCGTGAGGGGTCGCCTCGGCGATGCCGATGATCTGACCCGCGCTGAAGCCGCGGAAGACCGCACGGTCTTCGGCCTCGGCGAGGCGTTTGGCTGCGTCGACGACGACGTCGAGATCCGGTGACTTGGCACCGCGGTCGATGGCGTCGAGCTCGGCGCGGGGAACGTCGAAGTCGGTCCGGAGCTCGACGAGCGGTTGGACCGTCCGCAGCCGCGCGGAGACGCCACCGGCGGGCGCGGTGGCGACGGGTTCGACGCGTCCGGTGTGGACCGACGACTTGGTCCACCCCGCCGGGCCGGTGAAGTCGACGAGCTTGCGCGCGACGAGGTAGGTCGCGAGCGCTTGCTTCGCTTCCGCCTCGATCTCCTCCCAGCCGCTCTCGCTGATGGGGGCGAGCTCTCGCATGAGGTGGTTCACAGTGATCCCTTTCCGTGCAGGCTGCCGATGTCGAGCGATCCGGAGCTCGAGCTGCTCGCAGCGGCGCCCCCCTCGTGCTCGATCTCGGTGATGGAACCCTCGGTGAAGAGGTAGGTGCGGAGGTGCTGGTCGAGGACGGGGTCCTGACGTCGCAACCACTCGAGGGTCATCGCCGCGTGTTCCTTCTCCTCGTCGCGGTTGTGCGCGAGGACCGCGGCGAGCGTCGCGTCACCGGTGGCAGCCGCGCGCTGGTCGTACCAGTCGACGGCCTCGAACTCCTCCATGATCGACCGGATCGCCCGATGGCGGTCGATCACACCCTCGTCGAGGGAATCGGCCGGTTCGTGCAGTCCTTCACTTGCCATCGGATCCTCCTGTGTTGCCGCGTGCGCCGCGGCCGTGAACCGGAACCCAGTCGTTGACGGTGTACCCGAACACCTCCGGCGAGTGGTCGAGTGTGCCCGTCGCCGCATAGTGGTACACCATCGCCGCCCGGATTCCATCAGAGACGTTGTCGGTGGACCGGTGCATGAGGTGGCTGTCGAAGACGAGCAGATCACCTGGCTCCATCAGGACGGCCTCGGATGCGGCCATGTCGTGGTCGACGATCTCGAAGTAGCCGTGGTTCGAGCCCGGTCGTCGGTCGGCGACGTGGGCGGCGACGGGTTCGTGGTTCGAGCCGGCGAGGACGTGGAGGCAGCCGTTGCGCCGCGTCGCGGCGGTGACCGCGAGCCACACGCCGACGATCGGCCGGGCGGGCTCGAACGGGAAGTAGAGCGAGTCCTGGTGCCAGGGCTGGCCCCACGCGCCCGGGTTCTTGAAGATGAACTGCGAGAGGAAGCACGAGACGTCGTCGGTCCCGAGGAGGGGCCGTACGAGGTCGAGCACCCCGGGGGCGCTCGCGAAGGCGTGGAAGACCGGATCACGGTGCAGCCGGAACACCTTCGAGACGCGGTCCTCCGGCGCGCGGGCGGTGCCCTCGGCGTAGTCGGCCTGCTCCTCGATCGTGATCATCGCCGGTTCGACGTCGTCGCCGACGTCGGCACGACGCACGATCTCGACCACCCGCTCCAGCATCGCGGCGCCCGTCTCGGGATCGGCGAAGCCGTCGACCCGGAAGTACCCGTGCGTCGCGAAGTCGTCGCAGCGCGTGGGCATCGGGTCGAGCATGGGTCAGGCGTCGGCCTCGTCGAGGGCCTGGGTCAGGGTGTTCCAACCGAGCGTCGCGCACTTGATGCGGACGGGGAACTTCACGACGCCCTGGAGCGCCTCGAGATCACCGAGGCGGACGTCGGCGAGGTCGGCCGCGAGGTCGGTGCCGTCGTCCTCGCCCTCGAGCTTCGACTCGTGGATCGACATGAGTGCCTTGAACGCGCGGATGAGCCGCCGGGTTTCGTCGACCGTCTTGCCCTTCACCGCCGCGCTCATCATCGATGTGGATGCCTGGCTGATCGAACAGCCCTGGCCGCCGATCTTCACGTCGACGACCGTTCCCGTTGCGGGGTCGACCTCGAGGTAGAGGACGACCTCGTCGCCGCAGAGCGGGTTGAAGCCCTCGGCGCGGTGCGCGGGAGGAACCGCGAGCTCACCGCGGTTCCGCGGCGAGCGGTAGTGGTCGAGGATGATCTCGCGGTACAGGTCTTCGAGGCCGGGCATTCGCACGAATCCTAGGAGAAGAAGCGGAGCGGGCGGACAGGGAACGGAGGACGTGAACGGGTGGGGCGATCGAGCACGCGGAGCGGATTCGACCATCTAGATGGCGAAGAACTTCTCGGCTTTCACCAGTGACTCGACGAGGGCGTCGACGTCTGCTTCGTCGTTGTAGACGTAGAAGGACGCGCGGGTCGTGGCCGGAACACCGAGGACCCGCATGAGGGGCTTGGCGCAGTGGTGGCCGGCCCGGACGCACACGGCGTCTTCGTCGAGCACCTGGGAGATGTCGTGGGCGTGGATGCCCTCGAACAGGAACGAGATGGCACTCCCGCGACCGTCGACCTCTCGGGGACCGTAGATCGTGAGTCGTTCGCCGAAGCGTTCCTGCAGGGCCTCGAGCGCGTACGCGGTGATCCGGCGCTCGTGCGCGTGGACGGCGTCCATCCCGAGGGTTTCGAGGTAGTCGATCGCCGCCGCGAGTCCGGTGGCTTCGACGATCGGCATGGTGCCCGCCTCGAACTTCCACGGGATGTCGTTGGTCGAGAAGCCGTCCTGGCGGACGTCTCGGATCATCTCGCCGCCGCCGAGGAACGGCGGCATCGCCTCGAGGAGCTCGGCGGGGGCCCACAGGCCGCCGATGCCGCTGGGGCCGAGCATCTTGTGACCGGTGAAGCCGACGAAGTCGGCGTCCCACTCCTGCACGTCGACGCGGCCGTGTGGGATCGCCTGCGCGGCGTCGACGAGGATGCGGGCGCCGGCGGCGTGGGCGGCGTCGGCGAGCGGTCGGATCTCGTTCACGGTGCCGAGCACGTTCGAGATCGCGCTGACCGCGAGCAGCTTCGCGCCGTCGAGGAGCTCGTCGAGCCGGCTCAGGTCGAGCCGGAAGTCGGCGGTGAGGGGGATCCAGCGCAGCTCGACGCCGCGTTCCGCCGCGAGGATCTGCCACGGGACGATGTTGGCGTGGTGCTCCATCTCGGTGACGACGATGGCGTCGCCCGCCACCAGGTTGGCGCGCGCCCACGAGTACGCGACCAGGTTGATCGCCTCGGTGACGTTCTTCGTGAACACGATCTCGCTCGTCGACGCGGCGCCGACCAGCGTGGCGACCTTCGTGCGGGCGCGTTCGTACGACGCTGTCGATTCCTCGGCGATCGTGTACACGCCGCGGTGGATGTTCGCGTAGTGGTCGCGGTAGTGGTCGTCCATCGCGTCGAGCACCGACTGCGGCTTCTGTGACGACGACGCGGAGTCGAGGTACACGAGACGCTTGCCGTTGACCTCGCGCTCGAAGATCGGGAAGTCGCGCTTGATCCGGGCGACATCCAGGATGGTTCGCTCCGCTGCGTCGCCTCGATCGCTCACCCGTTCAGCTCCCATGGACGCCTCCGGCGACTCCGCTGCGCTCGCGGAAGGCGTCGAATCCTTCCGCTTCGACCCGCTCGGCCAGCTCGGGGCCTCCGGTCGCGACCACGCGACCGTCGAGGAGGATGTGCACGACGTCGGGTGTGAGGTGTTCGAGGATCCGCTGGTAGTGGGTGATCAGCAGGATGCCGAGCTCGGGGCGCGCGGTCCGCACCTCCGTGATCCCGCGAGCCACGACCCGCAGTGCGTCGATGTCGAGGCCGGAGTCGGTCTCGTCGAGGACGGCGAGGTCGGGCTCCATCATCGCCATCTGCAGGATCTCGTTGCGCTTCTTCTCGCCTCCGGAGAACCCCTCGTTGAGGTAGCGCTCGGTGAAGCGGTCGTCCATGCCGAGGCGCTTCGTCCACTCCATGAGCGCCATGCGGACCTCGAGCACCGAGAGGTCCGGGATGCCCTTGCGCACGGCGAGGGCCTGGCGCAGGACGTTGAGCACGTTGACCCCGGGGATCTCCTCGGGATGCTGGAACCCGAGGAAGATGCCGCGCGCGGCGCGCTCGTCGGCGGGGAGCGCGGTGATGTCCTCACCCTCGAAGCGGATGTGTCCGGCGGTGATCCGGTAGTCGGGGCTGCCGAGGAGGGCGTTGGCGAGCGTGCTCTTCCCGGAACCGTTCGGCCCCATGAGCGCGTGCAGCTCCCCCCGACCGACGGACAGGGTGGCGCCCTTCAGGATCTCGCCCGGTGCCGCGGCGCCGGTGCCCGAGGAGTCGGTGCCCGAGGTGTCGTTCGGGGTCACGCGGAGGTCGTCGACCTCGAGGAGGACGGGCGGTGCAGAGGAGTCGGCCACGACCCCATTGTAATAACACTACGCCGGTAGTGGAAATCCGGGCGTGCCGGTGTTCCGGGTGGTTCAGGGGTTGGGCGAGGCCAGGGAGAGGGCGAAGTCGCCCGCCGGATCGGTCCACCAGGCCCGGAGCGCGAGGTCGGCGGCGGCGAGCTCGGACTCGACCCGCTCGGGACGGAACTTCGTCGAGATCTCGGTGCGCATCGCCTCGCCCGCGTCGAACTCCACGACGAGATCGAGCGCGGGGACCTTCACGGTCTGGGCGGCCGTCGGTCGGAGGTGCATCTCGATCCACTCCTCGTCGGGGTCCCAGCGGGCGACGTGGGTGAACGCGTCGGGTGCGAAGTCGGCGCCGAGCTCGCGGTTGAGCACGTGGAGGAGGTTGCGGTTGAACGCAGCGGTCACGCCGGCCGTGTCGTCGTAGGCCGCCACGAGTCGATCGGGGTCCTTCACGAGGTCGGTGCCCAGCAGGAGCGAGTCGTCGGGACCGAGCCCGGCGCGGACCGCGGCGAGGAAGCGGGCGCGGGTCACGGGCTCGAGGTTGCCGATCGTGCCGCCTAGGAAGGCCACGACGCGGCGACCGCCGTCGGGGAGGCGATCGAGGTGGTGCTCGAAGTCGCCGACCACCGCGTGCACCTCGATCTCGGGGTGCTCGGCTGCGATCGCGCGCGCGGCATCGCGCAGCGTGGTCTCGCTCACGTCGAACGGCACGAACCGACGGAGCTCCCCGGCGCGCGCGAGGGCATCGAGCAGGAGTCGCGTCTTCTCCGAGGTTCCCGACCCCAGCTCGACGAGCGTGTCGGCCCCCGTCAGCGCCGCGATCTCGTCGGCGCGCTCGTCGAGGATGGCCCGCTCGGCGCGGGTGGGGTAGTACTCGGCGAGCCGGGTGATGTCGTCGAACAGCCGCGAACCGCGGTCGTCGTAGAAGTACTTGGGCGGGAGGTCCTTCGGCGTGGCGGTGAGACCGGCGCGCGCGTCGGCCTCGAGCGCCGCCCGGAGATCGTCGGGTCCGAGATGCACGTCGACCAGGATGCGGTCGATCGTCGGGTCGGTCATCGGGAACCTCCGTACGTCAGGTGAGAGCTCGCCACTGCGGACCGGTCGGGGACGGGCCTCCAGGCGGGATCGTCGTCGAGGGGCTCCGACGCGACGACGAACCGGTCGGCGGCGTCGTAGGCGAAGAGCGAGTTGCCCCAGGCGGTGGCGGTGATCGTGGCGCCGTCGGCGAGGAGCAGGTTGAGGTTCATGTCGTCGTCGGGCTCGACGAGCGCAGTGACGTCGAGCAGCGCGCTCGTTGCGTCGGCTCCCTGGTCGATCCGATCGAGCACGAGCCCGAAGAGGACCTCGCTGTCGGCGTCGCCCTCGAGCGCGGCTCGGCGCGCGGGGGAGAGCGCGGCGCGCAGCTTCGGTTCCCGATCGTCGCGGAAGCCGTACCCGTTGAGCGAGAACGACCAGTGCCCGGAGACGAACGGTGCGTTGTTGTGGACGTCGAGCGCGGTGCCCGGCGACGCCAGCCGCGCCGCGGCCACGATCGTGCCCGCTCGGCGGGCCCCGTCGGAGAACACGTCGTCGGACCAGATCGAGGTGGTCGAGCGGTAGCGGTCGGGCCCAGACCGAATCGGCGTCGTCGAACCTCCTTCGTCGGCGTACCAGGCGACCCCCCACCCGTCGGGATTGATCCGCCCGGGCGGTTGGTGGCGGGGGACACGCGACTGCTCGGCGAGCGCGTGCGCCGCGTCGAAGAGCACGGTCGACAAGGCGACCGGGGTCCCGAGGTAGGCGAGGTGACGGCACACGGTGGGCTCCCGGGTCAACGCGCGCAGCGGAAGCCGGCGAAGATCTGGCGGCGGATGGGGAAGTCCCAGTTGCGGAACGTCGTGCGGACGGCGGTCGCGTCGGTGGCCCAGGAGCCGCCGCGCAGCACCCGGTAACCGTCGTCGAAGAACACCTCGGAGTATTCGGGGTAGGGGAACGCGACGAAGCCCGGGTATCCGGTGAACTCGGTCGCGGTCCACTCCCACACGTCGCCGACCATCTGATGGCACCCCGCGGGGCTCACGCCCGTTGGATGGCTCCCGACCGGATCGGGCCCGAAGCGCCCGCCCCCGAGGTTGGCGCGCGCGGGGTCGGCCGCGTCGCCCCACGGGTAGCGGTGTTTGATCCCCCGACCCGCGTCCCACGACGCCGCGTACTCCCACTCGGTCTCGGTGGGGAGACGCTTGCCGGACCACCGCGCGAACGCATCGGCCTCGTACCAGCAGACGTGCTGCACCGGTTCCGACGGCGGAACCGGTTCCCAGTGGCCGAAGCGGCGGCGGCCGGAGGAACCGTCGGGACCGACCCGCCAGAACTCCGGCCGGCTGAGCCCGGCTTCGTCGCGCCACGCCCGACCCGCGTCGCTCCACGCGTGGTCGTCGCGGTACCCACCGGCCGCGAGGAACTCGAGGTACGCGCGGTTGGTGACGGGCGTACGGTCGATGCGGAACGGTGCGACGACGCGCTCGTGCGCGGGCCGCTCGTTGTCGTAGGCCCAGGGTTCGTCGTCGGTTCCCATGGTGAAGAGGCCGCCGGCGATCGCGATCTCCCCCTCGACGTCGGCGCCGACCGCGGCGACGGACTCCGCGCCGAGCGGGATCGGCAAGGCGGCCTCGCGCAGCTGCAGCGTGGCCAGCATCGTCTCGATGTGCTGCTGCTCGTGCTGGACGACCATCCCGTAGACGAAGCCGTCGCGGCGGAGCCGGTCGTCACCCGAGTCGGTGGTCGGGTCGGTGGTCGGGTCGGTG
>JBBQMI010000055.1:0-8194 GCA_038328825.1 Acidimicrobiia bacterium
CACTGGCCGCCGTCGACGGCGTCGGGACCACCTTTGGCCAGCAGCCCGGCCGGACCGAGCAGGTCGACGGCGAGCTCGGCCAACGTCTGGCTGATCTTCGACCACTGCAGCTTCGCGAGCGGGACCTCGGGCCAATTGGGCTGACCCTTGATGATCTTGGTGAGCGCGCGGTAGTTGAGGAGCCGCGTGAGCTCGATGTCGGTGAAGGCGCGCGCGATGCGCTCGCGCAGCTCGGGGTCGTCGAGCGCGGCGGGGTTCACCGAGCGCCCGGTCGAGATCATCGCCCGCAGATCTGCGGCCATCGTGATGGAGAGGCCCGCGGTGCCGACCCGTTCGTGGCCGAGGGTGCTCATCGCGACCTGCCAGCCCTGGTCGTCGCCGCCGAGGCGGCAGTCGAGCGGGATCCGGGCATCGGTGAAGAAGACGTCGTTCAACATCGTGTCGCCGGTGAGGTCGCGAATCGGGCGGCATGCGATGCCCGGCGTGTCCATGTCGATGATGAACGCAGTGATGCCCTCGTGCTTCGCGCCGCGCTCGAATGCCGTCGGGTCGGTGCGCAAGAGGAACAGGCCCCAGCGGGCGAGGTGCGCGGAACTGATCCACGTCTTCTGCCCGTTCACGACGTAGCACTCGCCGTCGTCGCCGACGCCGTGGATCGCGGTCGTGCGCATGTTCGCCAGGTCGGAGCCGGCCTCGGGTTCGCTGAATCCCTGGCACCAGTGCTCGTCGGCGTTCAGGATCCCCGGGAGCCAGCGTTGCTGCTGCTCCTCGGTGCCCCACTGGAGGATCATCGGGCCGATCTGCCACACGCCGTTGGCGTTGTAGATGCCGGGCGCGCGCACGCACGCCATCTCCTCGGCGTAGATCGCGTTCTGCATCGGCGTGGCCTCGCGCCCGTTCCACTCGCGTGGCCAGTTGATCGCAGCCCAGCGACCGTCGTTCAGCCGCCGCTGCCAGTCCTTGCGCCGTTCCTGGGTGCGCGCGAAGCGGTCACCGTCGGTGGTTTCGCCCGTCGCACCGTCGTCGCCCCAGTCGACCAGGAACTTCGGGAGATTCGTGTCGAGCCAGGCGCGCAACTCTTCTCGGAACGCCTCGTCGTCGGCCGTGAGACTGAAGTCCACGGATCGACGCTAACACCGGCGTCAGGTGTGCGACCTCGACGACTCTGACGGAGTTCAGGCCGTCGCCGCGGGTGTCGAGGACGAGCGTCGTCGGGTCCGAAGACCCATGACGACGTATGCGCCGAGCGACAGCACGGCGACGATCTCGGCGGTCACGGCGATGACGGCCTCGGTGCTCGTCTGGTCGTCGGTGAAGCCGAGCAGGCCCGAACCCGGTGATCGCTTGGAGCGCGAAGGAGCGGCTGACGTCGAGGCCGAGCACGCGGTCGATGCTGATCCCGCGGTAGCCGCCGTGGAAGTAGAGGTAGTAGTGGATGTAGGCGCTCACGAGCACGCCGGCGGCGCCGACGAGCACCATCACCCGGCGCGCGCTCGTTCCTGCACCTTCAGCGTGCCCTGCATGTACTGGTGGATGTCGCAGATGTAGGAGTACCTGCCGGGCTTGGTCGGCGCGGTGATCGTCGCCTTCGCCCCACCACCCACGTCGCCCGTGTCGAAGCTCTTGTCGCTCGCCGTGACGGTGTGGGCGGTCTGGTCGCCGTTCTTGACGACGATCTTCGCTCCCGGCGCGGCGGTGAGTGTGGGCGGAGCGAACGCGAAGTTCTTGATCGAGATCGCATTCGCGCCGGCCGGTGCCGCGGCCGAGGCCGAGGTGCTGTCGTCGGGCTCCAGCACCTGTGTCAACGCGATCGCGACCAGCGCGACGACAGGGACGATCAACACGAGCACGAGGCTCGGGAGCTTCCGGATGGGATCTCCGGTCGGATCGGTCATCGTGTTCCCCCGTCGAAGTGGTGCGGTTCTGGTAGGTCCGGCACAGGCGGTCGGTGCGGATCACGCGGCATCGGGCGGCATTAGCCTGCAAGGTGGAGCGAACGACCCAACCGACCGAACCCGACCGGCCCGAGCCGCGAGTGAGCGGAGCGATCTAGGCGTGGATTTCACCTTCTCGGCCGACCAGGCGGCGCTGCGCGACGCCGCTCGGGCCGTGCTCGCCGATCATGCGACCGACGCCTACGTCCGGGCGATGGCCGATGATCCGCGCGGCTTCACCCCGAGCGTGTGGGACCGGGTCGTGGCATCGGGCTGGCCCGCGTTGCTCGTGCCCGTCGACCAGGGCGGCCTCGGACTGGGGCTCGTCGACGCCGTGGTCGTGCTCGAGGAGACCGGCCGGATCCCGTTCCCGGGTCCGTTCTTCTCGTCGGCGGTCCTCGCGACGCTCGCGGCGCGCCGCCTCGGTGTCACCGAGCTGCTCGAGCCGCTCGCGTCGGGTGAACGCCGCGGATCGGTGGCCCTCGAGGAGATGGGTCACGGCGATCCCGTGGACCGCGTCCGGTCGAGCGCGCGCCGCAAGGGTGCCGACTGGGTGGTCAACGGGAGCAAGCCGCTCGTGCTCGACGGTCACACCGCCGACTGGATCATCGTCGCGGCGCGCACCCCCGAAGGCCTCGGATCGTTCCTGATCGAGGAGCCGCGGGCGATCGAGGTGCCGACGATGGATCCGACGCGCAAGGCGGCTCGACTCGAGCTCGACGACACCCTCGCCGCCCCGATCGGGCCGCGAGGCGACCATTCGTCGATCTGGCGCCGGGTGAACGACGACGCGGCCGTCGCACTCGCCGCCGAGTTGGTGGGCGTCGCGGAGGCGGCGATGGACCAGGCGGCGGAGTACGCGAAGGTGCGGGTCCAGTTCGATCGCCCGATCGCGACCCATCAGGTGATCCAACACAAGATCGTCGACATGCTCCACCGCCTCGAGCTCGGTCGGGTCGGTGTGCACTACGCGGCGTGGGCGTCCGACGTCGACGTCGACGTCGCCGACCGGGCCCGCGCCGCCGCGGTGGCGAAGGCGGCGATGGCCGAGGCCGCGATCTTCGTGACCGGCGAGAACATCCAGGTGCACGGCGCGGTCGGCTTCACCTGGGAGAACCCCGCGCACTTCCTCTACAAGCGCGCCAAGCAGAACGACCTGATGCTCGGGTACCAGGGCTGGCAGCGGCAGCGGATCGCCGACTTCGTGCTCGACCCCGCGTGAGCGGCGAACCGCGCACGATCCAGTCGGCGGTCGAAGAGCACGTGCGCGCGGGCGACGCGCTCCACGTGATGGTCGGGCACACCCGCTGGACCGCTGCCGCCCGTGAGGTCGTGCGGCAGTGGTGGGGGCGCGACCCGCAGTTCACGCTCGTGATGCTGAGCCTCTCGAGCCTCGGCGCCCTCTTCTTCCACGGCAACCTGGTGCGCAAGGTCGTGACCGGCTACTCCGGCGACACGTTCCCGAACTTCACGCCGAACCCGGTGATGGCCGGGGCCTACCGCCGCGGCGACGTGGAGGTGGAGCACTGGTCGTTCCTCGCGTTCTCGCAGCGACTCGAAGCCGCCGCACGCGGCCTGCCGGCGATCACAACCCGGTCGATCGCGGGCTCGTCGATGGAGGCGAACGACGCGTTCGCGACGGTCGACTCCCCGTTCGGTCCGGTCGGTTTGCTCGCGCCGCTCGTTCCCGACGTCGCGCTGCTGCACGCGCCCGTCGCCGACCGCGCCGGCAACGTGGCGTTGCACCCGCCGACGCTCGAAGGGCCGTGGGGCGCGTTGGCGGCGCGGCGCGGTGCGATCGTCACCGTGGAGCGGGTCGTCGACGACCTGCGCGAGTGGTCGCACCTCGTGCGCATCCCCGCGCATCACGTGCTCGCGGTCTGCGAAACACCACTTGGCGCGCATCCGGGCGGCCTCTTCACCGGCGCGCTTCCCGTGGAGGGCTACGGCGAGGACTACGACTTCTGGGTCGACGCCCGCAACGCGACCCGCGCCGACGACTACGACGCGTGGATCCAGCGGTGGATCCTCGCGCCCGAGACCCACGAGGCGTATCTCGCCGAGCTCGGGGCTGACCGCGTCGCGACCCTGCGGCGACGCGCCGACCGCGATTCCTGGAAGGGCGACGCCGAAGCCCACCCACCCGACCTCGACGCACCGGTGAACGCGTGGGAGCGCGCTGCGACGTTCGGGGCGCGGCATCTCGCCGACCGGGTCGTCGCGCTCGACGCCGATGCCGTCCTCGCCGGGGCCGGGGTCGCGAACCTGGCCGCGTGGCTGGGCGTGGGCCTGGCGCGCGATGCGGGGGCGACGGTCGACCTCACCGCCGAGATCGGACTCTGGGGCTACGACCCGACACCGGCCGACCCGTTCGTGCTCAACCACCGCAACTTCCCCTCGGCAACCATGCTCGGCGACGCGTCGATGGTGCTGGGCACCCTGGTCGGCGGAGCGAAGTCGACCACCATCGCCTGCCTCGGCGGTGCGCAGATCGACCGGTTCGGCAACGTGAACTCCACCCTCGTGCCGGGCGGCCCGTTCCTGGTCGGATCCGGGGGCGGGAACGACGTCGCCAGCGTGTGCGCCGAGGCGATCGTGGTCGCGACGCTCACGCCCGAGCGCACGCCGGCCGAGTGTGGCTACGTCACGTCGCCCGGCCGCTACGTCCAGGCACTCGTGACCGACCTCTGCGTGTTCGAGAAACTGGGTCCGCTCGACACCGCATCGTTCTCGCTCACCGCGCTCGCGCCCGGAGCGACGGTGGAAGCGGTGCGGGCCGAGTGCGGCTGGGGCTTCGACGTCGCTCCGACGCTCGTGACGCTCCCGGACCCGACCGCAGCAGAGGTCGCGGCGCTCCGCGGTTGGGACCCGCAGAACTGGTTCCTCCGCGCCTGACCCACCTGCGAACTATGCGAGTTGCGCACGGACGCGCGTGAGGAGCTCGTCGGGGTGTACCGGCTTGGTCACGAGGTCGTTCGCGCCGGCGTCGAGGCCGGCGATCCGATCACCCACGCCGCCCCGTCCGGTCACGATGATCACCGGAAGCTCCGCGGTGCGGGGGTCGTTTCGGAGCGCGTGCAGGACCTCGTCTCCCGTCATCTCGGGCATCTGACTGTCGAGCAGCACGAGATCGGGGAGGTGCGCTTCGATCTGGGCGAGGGCATCGGGACCCGACGTCGCTTCGTCGACGTCGAGCCCGCCGCGCTCGATCGCCCGGATCAGGAATCGGCGAGCGGTGTCGTCGTCGTCGACGACCAACACCCGTGCGGTGGTCATGTCGACGACTCGACCGGAATGGCGTCGGCCGGCTCGTCCGCGGGCGTCGAGACCGGGGCTGCGCCGACGGCGACGTAGGGCAGGTAGATCCGGACGATCGTTCCCGAGTCGGGTTCCGATTCGACGTGGAGGTGGCCGCCGCTCTGGTTCACGATCCCGTACACGATCGAGAGGCCGAGACCGGTTCCCTTGCCCTCCTTGGTGGTGAAGAAGGGCTCGAACGCCTGCGCCTGCGTCGACGAGTCCATCCCGGATCCGTCGTCGCGGACGCTCACGACCACGTACCGCCCTGGATGCACGTCGACGGGATCCATTCGGTCCGCGGCCGGGAGGTCGACGATCTCGGTCCGGATCACGATCTGTCCACCACTCGCGCGGCATGCATCGCGGGCGTTGACCACGAGGTTGAGGAACACCTGCTCCATCTGACTGCGGTCGGCCCGCACGTCGGCCGGGATGCCGGGACCACCCACGGCGAGGCCGACTGCGGGACCGAGAAGCTGGCGGAGCATGACCTCCATCGCCGTGATGACGGCGTGGACGTCGAAGACCGTCGGCTGCACGTCCTGCTTGCGGGCGAAGGCCAGGAGCTGCTCGACGAGCGCGGTCGCCCGGTCCGCGGCGCGGGCGAGCTCCTCGAGGTCGCCGTGGTGTTCGAACGTCTCGGGGACGTCGGCGAGGAGCAGCTCCGCGTAGCCCGAGATCGCGGTGAGGATATTGTTGAAGTCGTGGGCGATGCCACCGGCGAGGCGGCCGACGGCCTCGAGCTTCTGGGCCTGCGCCAGCTGCTCCTCGAGCCGGCTGCGATCGGTCACGTCGCGCGCGTTCACGACGAAGGCTCCGACCGCGGGGTCGTCGAGCAGGTTGTTGCCGATGGCTTCGATGACGCGCCAGCTGCCGTCACTCGCGGCGAGGCGGAACTCCACGGTGCCGCCGAAGCCCGGCTCGCGCAGGCGCTCGGTGAACACGTCGAGCAGGCGCTCCTGGTCGTCGGGGTGGATGAGGTCGAAGATCGACTGTCCGATGTAGTCGTCGGGCTCGAGCCCGAGGATGAGGCCGGCGGACGGGCTCGCCTCGACGAGGCAGCCTTCGTGGTCGAGGATCGCGATGATGTCGGGTGCATTCTCCACGAGGGCGCGAAACCGTTCCTCACTGCGACGCACCGCTTCGGCAGCCTCTTCCCGGGCGGTCATGTCACGCACGGTGCCGACGAGTGCCGACACGCCGTGCTCGTCCCGCACCGTGGAGACCGAGACCGCCACCGGTACGAGGGTTCCGTCCTTGCGGCAGAAGTAGCTGTCGATCTCCCGCTGACCGGATCGCAGTGCATCGGTCGCGTCGGCCTCGAGTCGGTCGTGCCACTCCTCGGGCCACCACGGGTACGGGAGATCAGTGCCGATCACCTCGTCGGCGGTGAAGCCCGTCATCTCGTAGAAGCGCTCGTTCGCGCTGATGATGCGTCCGCGGTTGTCGCTCTCGATGAGGGCATCCTGGAGTGACGCGATCACGGCGGCCTGATGGTCGCGTTCCGCACGCAACGCAGCTTCGGCTTCCACCTGGTCGGTCACGTCGACGCTCGCGCCGACATGGCCGACGAACGTCCCGTCGGGGAGGACCCGGGGCGAGGCCCGGCTGAGCAGCCATCGATACTGGCCGTCGCGCCGACGGAGGCGATGGGTGAGGGAGTACGCGGTCTGGGTCGCGAGCGCGGTCTGGAACACCGTGAGACACCGTTCCGCGTCGTCGGGGTGGACGCCAGCGAACACGCCGGCGGTGATCTCTTCGTCGAGGGTGCAACCGCGGAAGTCGAGCCAACCGCGGTTGAAGGTGGTCGCGGCGCCGTCGGACCCCGAGGTCCAGATGAGCGCGGGAGCGGAATCACCGAGCAACCGGAAGCGCGACTCGCTCTCGTGCAACGCCGCGACCGCGGCGATCTGGTCGGTGACATCGCGAGCCATGACGAGATGCACGTTGGGCTGCACGTGCGCCTCGACGTGGTACTCGGCTATGCGCACGGATCCGTCGTGGCGACGGACCTCGATCGTGTCGGTGAGGGTGGCTCCCGCCGGGAGCTCCGCGAGGTGGTCGAGCACCTCGCGACCGTGTTCCACGAACTGGTTCAGGTCGCGTCCGATCAAGCTCGTCGCGTCGAGGAGGAAGAGCTCCGCGGCCGCGGGGTTCGCGTCGAGGCACACGCCGTCGGGCGTGAACACGAGCGTCGCGTCGTGCGAGGACCGGAAGACGGTGCGGAGCCGTTCGATGCTGGTCTGGAGCGTGGTGGTCTCGTCGGTGATGTCGCGCGAGACGCCGAACACGTGGGTGGCCTCGCCGTGCTCGTCGAACACCGGCGTCAGCACCATGTCGTAGTGTCGGCTGATGGCCTCGCGTTCGACCACGAAGTGGCGCGTCATGGGTCGCCGCTCTTCGAGGACCTCTCGAACGGCGCCGTCGTAGTTCTCGTAGTCGGCCGCGGTCATCGTCTCGCGGGCCGGGAAGCCGACGAGCTCGATCGGATCCTGGTCGTAGGCACCCGCGGCCGGACCGTTGATCGCGATACACGGGTAGCCGTCGCTCACCTCGTGGATCCAAGCGGGATACGGCGCATCGTCGAGCACCCGAGCGAGCGCGCGCGGGTCGGCGGCGAGGGCCGACCAGCCCCGAGCCGCACCCCTTCGCACGATGGGATCGGCCACGCACCCCTCCTCGGGCGACCCTCGAATCGAGGATCTCGAGGGATGTGTCGGCGCGTGGGCCCGTCGAGTGGAGCGCGAAATCCCAGGTGGGTCCCCGGTTGCCGCCTCAGCCGGTGAGCAGGGTCACCGAGGCGTTCGCCCCCCGGCCGACGGTGTGCGCGAGTGCGACGCGGGCCCCGGTGACCTGACGGGGGCCGGCGGTCCCGCGGAGTTGGCGGACCAGCTCGACGACCTGACCCAGCCCCGAGGCGCCGAGCGGCTCGCCCTTCGAGAGCAGGCCGCCGCTCGGGT
>JBBQMI010000056.1:0-8133 GCA_038328825.1 Acidimicrobiia bacterium
TGGCCGCCGGTGGGGGGGGCGGGAGCGGTGTTCGTCGCTGCCGACCCGGACTGCGACGTGCTCGGTGTCGTCGTCGACGTGGAGTCGTCCGCTGCATACCCAGCGGCGGCTCCGCCGCCGAGCATCGCGGCCACGGCCATGGCCGCGAGTGCGGGCTTGAGTCCTCTCATATCGGTACCTCCTTCCTGGGTGTGGGGGCACCGATCACTCAAGCGGTCGACCGTAAGGCCGTTCTGGGACACGTGTAAGAACGGGATTGGTCCCGCGTGGCACGATCACACCATGCCGACCGTCGTCGCGAACGGGATCGACCTCTACTACGACCGCTTCGGTGAGCCGTCGGATCCTGTGCTGTTGATGGTGAACGGGTTCGGCTCGCAGTGCATCCGCTACGACGACGAGCTCTGCGAGGCGTTCGTCGACCGCTATCTCCAAGTGATCCGGTTCGACAACCGCGACGTCGGGCTGAGTACACACCTGGCCGACGGCCCCAGCTACACGCTGTCGGACATGGCCGACGATGCGATCGGTCTGCTCGACGCGCTCGGGATCGCGCGTGCGCACGTCTGGGGTTGTTCGATGGGCGCGATGATCGTGCAGCTCCTCGCGATCGACCACCCGACGCGCGTGTCGTCGCTGACGTCGATCATGTCGACGACCGGCGAGCCCGACGTCGGTCGGCCTTCACCCGAGCTCGTGCCGAAGCTGATCGAGCTCGGCGGGCCCGCGGCCGATCTCGATGCTGCCGTCGACCGCGCCGTCGCGCTCGCCCAGGCGATCGGCAGCCCCGCCGAATGGGACGAGCAGTGGCAGCGCCGCCGCCAGCGTGCGTTCGTCGAGCGCGCGTACGACCCGGCCGGCGTCGCCCGGCAGTACGGGGCGATCACCGCGTCGCCCGACCGGGCCGAAGGTCTGGCGCGACTCGACGTCCCGACGCTCGTGATCCACGGCGACGTCGACCCGCTGATCGACCCGTCCGGCGGTCGGCGCACCGCGGAGCTCGTGCCCGGCGCCGAACTCCTCATGATCGAGGGGATGGGCCACGACCTCCCGCCCTTCTACTGGTCCCCCATCGTGGAGGCGACGACCCAACTCGTCATCAGCACCCTCTGACGTCGACCCCGGACCGACGCCGATCCTCTGCAGGTCACGTCCGCTACGACGCCTCCGGTGCTCGAGTGCTCCGAACGCAACCCGCAAGACCTGATAATATCAACATATGAGCGATTCTATGATGGCATCAGACTTGCGGCATCGTCGTGCCTGACCGCGATCCGGGGGAGGCGCTCGACCGTCCGCTCTCGGAGATCAAGGCCGAGCTGTTCAAGGCGCTCGCGAACCCGGCCCGAATACGCATCCTCGAGCTGCTCGTCGACGGCGAGCACACGGTCGGCCAGATGGCCCCGCTGGTGGGCCTCGAATCGTCGCACCTCTCGCAGCAGCTCGCGATCCTTCGACGGGCCCACCTGGTCACGACTCGGAAAGAGGGCCCGCGGGTCGTGTACGCGATCCGTGACACCGCTCTCGTCGAGCTGCTCGCCGTCGCGAAGCGTCTGCTCATCAACTCGCTGGCCGAGACCGAGGATCTCCTCGCGGGCCTGCGATCCGGATGAGCCTGCTTCGCCGATTCACGGGCCTGCTCCCTCGTCGGGCCGACTACGCGGGACTGCGCCGTTCCTGGCGGGGCGACATCGTCGCCGGCGTCACCGTGGGCGTCGTCGCGCTCCCGCTGGCGCTGGCGTTCGGCATCACGAGCGGCCTCGGCGCGACCGCCGGAATCATGACCGCGATCGTCGCCGGGATCGTGGCCGGCGTGTTCGGCGGTTCGAATGTGCAGGTCTCGGGGCCGACAGGTGCGATGACTGTCGTGCTCGTTCCGATCGTGGCGCGCTACGGCGCGAGCGCGGTGTACCTCGTCGGTTTGATGGCGGGCGTGCTCCTCCTCATCGCCGCGTTCGGGCGGGTCGGACGCTTTCTCGCGTTCATCCCGTGGCCGGTGATCGAAGGCTTCACGATCGGCATCGCGGTCATCATCTTCCTCCAACAGGTGCCGAACGCACTGGGGGTCGCGAAGCCGGCAGGCGAGAACGCCGCCGCAGTCGCGACACGCGCCGTTGTCGACGGCCTCGGGCATGCACATCTGGAGGCGATAGCCCTCGTGGCCATCGCTCTCGGCGTGATGTTGGCGGCTCCGCGGATCCATCGTGCGCTGCCGGGCTCGCTGCTCGCGGTGATCGTGACCACCCTGGTCGCGCAGGCAGCGGGGTGGGACGTCGCGCGCATCGGCTCGTTGCCGAGCTCGCTCCCGGTACCGTCGCTACCGGGGGTGTCGATGAGCCAGGCGCAGCATCTCTTCGGGGCCGCGTTCGCCATCGCCGCTCTGGCTGCAATCGAGAGCCTGCTCTCGGCGAAGGTGGCCGACGGGATGAGCGACACCTCGCGTCACGATCCAGACCGTGAGCTCTTCGGTCAGGGCCTCGCCAACCTCGCGTCACCGCTGTTCGGTGGCATGCCCGCCACCGGGGCGATCGCCCGCACTGCCGTGAACGTGCGCTCCGGCGCGCGCACGCGGGCGTCGGCAATCGTGCACTCGATCGTGCTCGTGCTCGTCGTGCTCTTCCTGGGCTCCCTTGTCGCGCGCATTCCGCTCGCCGCACTCGCCGGTGTGCTCATGTTCACCGCAGTCCGCATGGTGGACATCCACAACGTGCGTTCTGTGCTCCGTGCGACGCGTGCCGACGCCCTGGTCCTCGTGCTGACCGCCACCGCGACGATCGCGTTCGATCTCATCATCGCGGTCGAGCTCGGGATCGCGATTGCCGCAATCCTGGCGTTGCGCTCTGTCGCGCGTTCGGCATCGGCAACGATCGAGCCGTTCCCGACCCACCCCGCGATCGATGACGAGCAGGAGATCGCGCTGCTCCGCGAGCACATCATCGTCTACCGGCTCGACGGCGCTCTCTTCTTCGGTGCCGCGCAGCGCTTCCTCGCGGAGCTCACGGCGGTCAGCGACGTGCGGGTGGTGATCCTGCGCCTTCCGGAACTCCAGGTACTCGACGCCACCGGCGCGCAGGCGCTCGGTGAGATCGCGTCCGAACTCGAGGCCCGACATGTCACCGTGCTCCTCAAAGGCCCACGCGCCGAGCACCTCCGAATCCTCGGTGCGGTGGGTGCACTCGACCGGCTCGCGCACGAACATCATGTGTTCACCGACCTCGACGAAGCGCTCGCGCACGCGCGCGTCCACCTCGCTCGCACACCGCACCCCGATGCGTCAGCGAACTGAAGGCGCCACGCCGCTCGGCTGAGCCCTAGACCACGAGCACGCGACGCGCGGCCGAGAGCACTGCCTTGAGCGAGGCGGTCACGATGTTGGTGTCGGTGCCGATGCCCCACCGCGCGTTGCCTTCGGCATCCGTGGTCTCCACGTACGCCACTGCGGTCGCGTTCGACCCCGAACCCATCGAGTGCTCGTGGAAGTCGACGACGTCGAGGTCGACGCCGAGACCGCTCCGGAGCGCGTCGACGAACGCGGCGATCGGCCCGTTCCCGTGTCCGACGATCGAGACCGGCTCGTCGCCGACGAGCATCTGTGCAGTGATCGTCGTCTCGCCGCTGCCGTCGGTCGTGCCCTCATGGGTCCGCAACGTCAGCGACGGGTCGTCGGTCAGGTAGGTCTGCTGGAACGCGTCCCACATCGCGACCGGTGAGATCTCGGTACCGGTGTCTTCGGTGATGGCCTGGATCGACTTCGAGAACTCGATCTGGAGCCGGCGGGGCAGCACGAACCCGTGTTCGGCCTCCATGAGGTACGCCACGCCCCCTTTGCCCGACTGGCTGTTGACGCGGATGACTGCCTCGTAGGTGCGTCCGACGTGCGCGGGATCGATCGGCAGGTACGGGACCTGCCACTGGTCGTAGTCGCGCCCGCTTCCGGCCGCCTCCGACTCCTCGTACAGCGCGGCGAAGCCCTTCTTGATCGCGTCCTGGTGCGAGCCCGAGAACGCGGTGTAGACGAGGTCACCCGCGTACGGATGCCGTTCGTGCACGGGCAAACGATTGCAGTACTCGGCCACCCGACGCAGGGCGTCGATGTCGGTGACGTCGAGTTCGGGATCGATGCCCTGGCTGAACAGGTTCAACGCGAGCGTGACCAGGTCGACGTTGCCGGTGCGCTCGCCGTTGCCGAACAGCGTGCCCTCCACGCGGTCGGCGCCCGCGAGCACCCCCAGCTCGGCGGCGGCGACCGCGCACCCGCGGTCGTTGTGCGGGTGCAGCGACAAGCGGACGGCGTCGCGGTTGCGGACCGTGCGCAGGAACCACTCGATCGTGTCGGCGTACACGTTGGGCGAGTACATCTCGACCGTGGCCGGCAGGTTCATGATGAGCGGACGGTCGACGGTCGGTGCGATCACCTCGGCCACGGCATCGCAGATCTCGACCGCGTACTCGATCTCGGTGCCGGTGTAGCTCTCGGGTGAGTACTCGTACCGGACGTCGGTACCGGGGACGGTCTCCTCGAGCTTGCGGCAGATCTTCGCTGCGTTCACGGCGATCTCGGTGATGCCGCCCTTGTCGAGACCGAACACGACGCGACGTTGCAAGACCGACGTCGAGTTGTAGAAGTGCATGATCGCCCGGGCCGACCCTCGGATCGATTCGTAGGTCCGCTCGATCAGGTCGTCGCGGCACTGCGTGAGCACCTGGATGGTGACGTCGTCGGGGATCAGGTCTTCCTCGATGAGTTGCCGCACGAAGTCGAAGTCGGGCTGACTCGCGGAGGGGAAGCCGACCTCGATCTCCTTGAAGCCCATCGCGACGAGCGCCTCGAACATCCGGCGCTTGCGTTCCGGGTCCATCGGATCGATGAGCGCCTGGTTCCCGTCACGCAGGTCGACGGCACACCAGTCGGGCGCGGCGACGAACTTCTTGTCGGGCCACGTCCGGTCGGGAAGCTCCAGCGGCATGAACGGCTGGTACTTCTCGAAGTGCATCTTCTTCGGCTGTGCGGGCTGCGGCGGCATGAGCAACTCTCTCGTTCAGGGTGGTATCGGAACCGGAACGACCCCTCTGGAACGGATTTTGCCAACGAAAAAGCTCCCGGCCACGAGGGCACAGGAGCTTGGGCAAGCACCACGGAGGGGGCGCTTGCCTACATGAGCAGGAGGAGGGAGGTCGGGCGGAACATCAACAAGATGATCGCACGTCGCCGCCCGTACGTCAACGCGCCCTTGTTCTGGTCATGCACACCGTTGCAGCCCAACGCGACCGATGACCGGAACGAGGGTTGGGGGTTCAAGGGATGCGGACGGGGACGGTACGCGGGCCTCGGACCTGACCGGCGGACCACGTGACCGCTCCCGGATCGCTCAGCTCGAAGTCGGGGTAGCGGGCGATCCACTCCTCGAGCGCGATCCGCAGCTCCATGCGGGCGAGGTTGGAGCCGAGGCACCGGTGGATGCCGAGCCCGAACGCGGCGTGGCGATTGACCGCCCGGTCGAGGATTACGTCGTCGGCGTCGGCGAACGCCCCCGGGTCGCGGTTCGCGGCGGGGAACGGGAGGAGCAGCCAGTCGCCCTCGCGGAACGGACAACCTTCGAACTCGAAGTCCTCGGCGACCAGACGGGCCATCGTCACCGGCGCGTACGCGCGGAGCATCTCCTCGACGGCGGTGGTCATCAACTCGGGTTCCGTCGCGAGCCGCCGACGGTCTTCGGGGTGCTGCGCGAGGTGCCAGAGCGACGCGCCGATGGCAGACCACGTCGTGTCGATGCCCGCGATCATCAGGAGGATCATCGTGCCGCGGACGTGGTCGGGATGGAGTCGCTGGCCGTCGAGCTCGGCTTCGAGGAGGAACGTGGTGAGGTCGTCGCGCGGTTCGGCGAGGTGCTCGGCGATGCGCCCGTCGAGGTACTCGTCGATCTCACTCGCCTCGAACTCGGCTTCCCGCTCCTCGGCCGAGACGCCGACGTCCTCGATCACCGTGTGGATGAAGCGACGGAAGATGTCGCCGTCCTCCGCGGGGAACCCGAGCATCTTCACGATGACGCGCAGCGGGATGTGCTGCGCGTACTCGACCGCGGCGTCGAACTCGGGCCGGCCCGCGGTCGCGTCGAGGAGCTCACGGCACAGCTTGCGCGTGAACGGCTCGTAGGCCGCGACCTTCTTCGGCCCGAAGGCCGGCAGCAGCATCCGCCGTGCGTCCGCGTGGAACGGCGGGTCCGATGTGATGGGCGGAGCGACGCCGATGGGCGCGGGGAGGTCGTCGTCTCCAGGTCGGAGCTCGCTCATGATCACCGAGCGCGACGTGAAGTGCTCGGTGTCGTACGCGACCGCGGCGACACCGTCGTGCGTCACCGGCAGCCACGCACCGCCGTAGCGATCGGTGTGAGCGACCGGGCACCGCGTCCGCAGGTCGTCCCAGATCGGGAACGGGTCGGACACCCACTGCGGGTCGGTGTGGTCGAAGTCGGTCGCGAAGTCGGCAACCGGTCGACGGGGCTCGGTCACGCGTCCTCCGTGATCTCGATCGCGAACTCGGGGCAGTTGGCGGCCGCCAGGCGGGCCTGCTCCTCCAACCCCACCGGAACCGCGCCGTCGCCGAGCTCGTGCGCGAACCCGAGATCGTCGACGTCGAAGAGGTCGGGCGCGATCGCGTGGCAGCGGTTGTGGCCCTGACAGCGTTCCTGGTCCACGTGAACCCGCATCTGCACTCTCCTTCGGTCAGCGCTCCCAGGCTACGAGTCGACGACCGTCGCCGCCGTTCTCGACCGCGCCGGCATGGCCGCTGAACGGATGCGGGGTGGGATCCGTGTGTTCCTGGAGCTCTCCTCGTCGACGGTCTCGCACTCACACGGGACGCGGACCGGCCACGCCTTCGACGACCGACTTGCCGATCGGCAGCCAGTTCTCGAAGGTGCCAGCCTGGGCCACCATGTCGACGAAGAGCGCGGCGTCGGCGCCGACGAGGTTGTGCACCGGAGTGTCGGGCACTGTGGCAGCAGCAACGATCGCGTCGGCGACGTCGGCCGGATCACCGCCACCGGCCTCGACGCTCTTGGAGAAGAACTCGCCCACCCAGGCCTGATCGGAGGCGTAGGGGTCGGCGGGATCGATCTCGACCTCCCCGTTCGCGGTGATCTCGGTGCGGAAGAACCCGGGCTCGATGCACGCAACCCGTACGCCGAACGGTTCCAGCTCCATGACGATCGCCTCGGTCAGCGCATTGAGCGCGTGCTTGCTCGCGGCGTACCACCCCTCGTACGCGGTGCCGGGAACCCGACCCGCGACCGAGGTGACATTCACGATCACACCGGCACCCTTCGCCCGCATCGCCGGGAGCGCGGCCCGCATCATCCGGGCCGCGCCGAAGAAGTTGGTCTCCATCACCTCACGGGCTCGGTCCATCGGGATGGTCTCGACCGGGCCGGCCGACCCGATCCCGGCGTTGTTCACGAGCACGTCGACGGCACCGTGGCGAGCTTCGACCTCGCGCACACCGGCCACGGCCGACGCGTCGTCGGTGACATCGAGCGCGAGCACCTCGACGGTCAGTCCCTCGACCGCGGCCCGTTCGATCAGACGCGTGGCCTTCGCGGGATTGCGCATCGTGCCGTAGACGGTGTCGCCCCTACGGGCGAACGCGAGCGCGGTCTCGAGTCCGATCCCGCTGCTGCATCCGGTGATGAGCACGACCGACATCCCGACTCCCTTCGCTGCACCGGACGATTCGGGCAACCGCGGCACGGTAGCGCCATCGGTTTCCGACTGCGAGGGGAGCAGCTGGTCCGTCCGCCTCATGGTGATCCCGGACCGGGCGTGGTCCACTGAACTCGGAGCGGAGCCGCTGGGAGGTCCCGCACGGAGTTCGACGAGCACGACTGATCACACCTCGGGGAGGCGTTGATCCGCAGGCGATCACTGGTCGCAAGGAGCCTGCGGGGAGCCAATGCGAAACCGGCCCCATCTCGATGGGGCTCGCGCGCATTCCGGAATCTCCGCAATGAGGTGGCTCATGCGACTGTCCTCCCGAACGATCCGTCGACTCACCGTCGGCACCGTGGTGCTCGCAGCCGTCGTGGGGCTCGCCGCCTTCGGCGTCGGCACGCTCAGCTCCTCGGCCGGTGGATCCGT
>JBBQMI010000057.1:0-7938 GCA_038328825.1 Acidimicrobiia bacterium
TCCTCGCCGCCCTCGTCGAGTCCGTCGCCGATGACGGCCTGCATCCGCAGGGCGGCCCGCACGGCCCGCTCGGCGTCGTTCTCGTGGGCGATGGGGGCGCCGAACAGGGCCACGATCGCGTCGCCGACGATCTTGTCGACCTGGCCCCCGAACGCGTCGACGTCGCCCACGAGGCGCTGGAAGCAGGTGTCGACCAGCTCCTTGACCTGCTCGGGGTCGGCGGTCTCGGAGAAGGTGGTGAAGCCGACCAGGTCGGCGAACAGGACGGTCGCGACCCGCCGCTCGTCGGGGCGGGCGACGAGGGCGTGTCCGCACGTGGGACAGAATCGGGCCTCTGCGGGTGCTTGCGATCCGCAGGCCGAACAGGTCATCCACTCAGGATAGGTGGGAGGATGGCGGCCATGACCCGATTGAGCGACGAGGCCGTGTCCACCGGGCTCTCCGATCTCCCCGGCTGGTCACGCTCGGGCGACGAGAAGGCCGACGGCAGCGGGCTCGGGATCGAGAAGATCTTCGAACTCGACGACTTCCCCGCCGCGATCGCGTTCGTGGTGCGGGTCGGGTTCCTCGCCGAAGCGGCCGACCACCACCCCGATCTCGACGTCCGGTGGCGCACGGTCCGGGTGTTCCTCACGACGCACGACTCGGGTGGCCTCACCGACAAGGATCTGGCGCTCGCGGGCGAGATCGAAGGGATTGCCTGATGGTCGTGGTCCTCGTCCTCCTCGCGCTCGCGGTGCTCCTCGTCGGGCTCGTGCTCGCGGTCGCGTTCGAACGCGGCCCGACACCGGGCGACGTCGCGCTCGGGTACGAGCTCGCGTGGGATCGCCTCGACTTCACCGCGTTGTGGACGTTGTCCTCGTCGGAGCTGCGCGATGGACGCAACCGCCACGACTTCGTCGCGGCCAAGCAGGCGGCGTACCGCGACCAGCCCCGTCTCCGTGCGGTCGTGGAGCACGTCGAGATCGAGGGCGTCGCGCAACGCGGTCAGAGCGTCGCGAGTGTGCTCACGCGACTCGATCTGCGCGACGGACCGTCGGTGCGGAACGAGATCCGCATGGAACGCATCCACGGCTCGTGGCGCGTCGCGTCCTACGAGCTGCGACCCGAACCGGCGCCGTCGTCCTGACGGTGACGCTCCCGGGCGTGCTGCTCACCGGTGGAGCCAGCCGCCGACTCGGGCGGGACAAGGCAACGGCGGTCGTGCACGGCGAACGCCTCGCCGACCACGCCGCCCGGGTGCTGGCGGCGGTCTGCGATCCGGTCGTCGAGGTCGGGCCGGGCTTCACCGGGCTCTCCGCCTGCCGCGAGGATCCGGTCGGTGCCGGACCCCTCGCCGCGCTCGTGGCCGGATGGCTCGCGCTGGGTGCGGTCGCGTCGCGCGGTGTTCTCCTCCTCGCGTGCGACCTTCCGGGCGTCGAGAAACCACTCGTGGGTCTGGTCGCGGGGTGGCCCGGAGCGGCGACGGTCGTCCCCGTGGCCGGTGGTCGGCTGCAGCCCGTGTGTGCGCGCTATGGCCGGGTCGCGCTCGACGACGCGGTCGCCGCGCTCGCCGCGGGGGAGCGGTCGCTGCGGGGCCTCCTGGATCGGATCGACCACGAGCTGCTCGACGAGTCGGCGTGGGGCGCGGTCGCGCCGCTCGACGCGTTCGCCGACGTCGACACCCCCGCCGACCTCGCCCGCGCCGTCGGGGCGACGATCCGACCGACAGTAGGGTCGAGTGATGTGGAGTGAGCGAACCTCGCACCGACCTGGAGCGGGTCGACGAGCGAGCGGAGCGATCTGAGATGCGGAGTGAGCACGAGGCGGCGCGTCGGCCGGTGACGAACGCCCGGGTGCAGGTCGTCGAGCACGACCGCGCGTTCGAGCGCCCGGACCGGCTCGTGACCGAGGAGCCGATGGAGATCCGCGTCCGGTCGGGCGCGTCGGATCCGGTCGCACTGGCGGTCACGATGCGCACCCCCGGCGCCGACTTCGAGCTCGCGGCCGGGTTCCTGCGGACCGAGGGCATCATCAGGAGCCGCGACGACTTCGCACAGCTCGCGTACTGCCTGAACGGTGACGGTACCCAGGAGTACAACGTCGTCACCGTCGACTTGCGAGTCCCCGTCGACCTGGAAGCCCGGCGTCGCGACTTCGTCGCCAACTCGAGCTGCGGACTCTGCGGCAAGCAGACGCTCGACCAGATCGAGGTCGACTGCGCACGGCTTGCCGACGGGCCGACCGTCACCCGATCGGCGCTCACTGCCCTGCCCGATCGACTGCGCGCGGAGCAGACGGTCTTCGACGCGACCGGCGGCCTGCACGCCGCGGCCACGTTCAGCCCTGAGGGTGATCTCCGCATCCTGCGGGAGGACATCGGAAGGCACAACGCGCTCGACAAGGTGGTCGGCAACGCGCTGCTCGCCGATGCACTCCCGCTGCAGGAGTCGGTCTTGCTCGTGTCGGGGCGCGTCAGCTTCGAGATCGTCCAGAAGGCTGCCGTCGCCGGGATCCCGGTGCTGTGCGCGGTGTCGGCGCCGTCGAGCCTCGCGGTCGCAGCGGCCCGACGCCTCGGTCAGACGATCGTCGGGTTCCTCCGGGGCGACCGCTTCGTGGTGTACACCCATCCGCACCGTCTCGACCTCGAATCGTGAACGTCTCGGAGTAAGGGATCCATGGCCTGGAAGAATTCGGCTCGCATCAAGGCACCCAAGCACGCGCAGCGCGACCTCTGGGTGGGTTTCAAGCCGTACGGGATCGGGGAGACGAAGCCGAACCACTACGCGTCGATGGCGAAGGTCGTGTGGCAGAACCGCCGGCACCTGCCGTACGCGTGGAAGATCCTGCGCAAGGGTGTCTGCGACGGGTGCGCGCTCGGCGTCGCCGGGTTCCACGACTGGACGCTCGACGGCGTGCACCTCTGCACAACTCGACTCGAGCTGCTCAAGCTGAACACCGCCGACGCGCTCGACGCGCGACTCCTCGGCGACGTCGAGAAGCTCCGTCGGCTCGACGGTCGCCAGCTCCGCGAGTTGGGTCGCCTTCCGTACCCGATGCTGCGGCGCAAGGGTGAGAAGGGCTTCACTCGGATCTCGTGGAACGACGCCCTCACGTTCGCCGCGGATCGCATCCGTGCGGTCCCGCCCGACCGTCTCGCGTTCTACCTCACTGCGCGGGGCATCACGAACGAGGTGTACTACACCGCGCAGAAGGTTGTCCGCTTCCTCGGCACCAACAACGTCGACAACGCCGCGCGCGTGTGCCACGCGCCGTCGACCACCGCGCTGAAGCGCACGATCGGTATCGCCGCGACCACGTGCTCGTACACCGACGTGATCAACTCCGACCTCGTCGTGCTGTTCGGCGCGAACGTCGCCAACGCACAGCCGGTGTTCATGAAGTACCTCTACCTCGCGCGCAAGCGGGGCGCGACGGTCGTGGTCGTCAACCCGTTGCGCGAACCGGGCCTCGAACGGTACTGGGTGCCGAGCAACGTCGAGAGCGCGATGTTCGGCACGAAGATGGCCGACGACTTCTTCCCGGTGCACGTCGGCGGCGACGCCGCGTTCATCAACGGCGTCATGAAGGTGATGCTCGCGGAGGGGACGGTCGACCGGCAGTTCGTACGTGAACACACGACCGGGTTCGACGACGTGCTGGTGGAGCTCGAGGCGGCGTCGTTCGACTCCCTCGTGCGGTCGTCGGGCGCGTCGTACGACGAGATGGTTCGCTTCGCGAGGCTCTACGGCGCCGCGAGGTCGGCCGTCTTGATCTGGTCGATGGGGATCACCCAGCACCAGCACGCGGTCGACAACGTGTGCGCGATCGTGAACCTCGGCCTCGTGCGCGGCAACGTCGGTCGACCGGGTGCCGGCCTCATGCCGATCCGTGGCCACTCGGGCGTGCAGGGCGGGTCGGAGATGGGTGCGTACGCGTCGGCCTTTCCCGGTGGGGTCACGATCGACGAGGAGAGCGCCCGCGATCTCTCGGAGCAGTACGGCTTCCCGATCCCGTCGCGGCCCGGGCTCTCGGCCCAGGAGATGATGGAGGCTGCGCACCGTGGGTCGATCGACGTCCTCTGGTCGAGCGGCGGCAACTTCCTCGACGTCATGCCCGATCCCGACCTCGTCGCCCATTCGCTCGAACGGGTGCCGTTGCGGGTCCACCAGGACATCATCGTGTCGAGTCAGATGCTCGTCGATCCGGGCGAGGCGGTCCTGCTGCTCCCGGCCGCGACCCGCTACGAGCAACGTGACGGCGGTACGGAGACGACCACCGAGCGTCGGATCGCGTTCAGCCCGCAGATCGCCGACGCTCCGATCGGGGAAGCCCGGGCCGAGTGGGAGATCTACGTCGATCTCGCCCGCCACACCTACCCCGAGCGCGCGCACCTGGTCGACTTCACGACCGGCCAGCAGATCCGCGACGAGATCGCCCGGATCGTGCCGTCGTACGTCGGTATCGAGGATCTCGCCAAGACCGGCGACGCCGTGCAGTGGGGCGGGACGCGCCTGTGCGAGCACGGCGAGTTCCCCACACCCGACGGCCGCGCCCGGTTCACGCCCGTGACCGCGCGCGAGCGCGACGTTCCCGAAGGGAAGTTCCTCCTGACCACCCGACGGGGCAAGCAGTTCAACTCGATGGTGCAGGGGAAGCGGGATCCGCTCACCGGTGCCATGCGCGACGCGGTGTTCGTGGCCGCCGACGACGCCGAGCGGCTCGGCCTGCGCGACGGCGACGCGGTGGTCGCGCGGTCGGAGCACGGTGAGATGCCCGCCCGCATCCACGTGTCGCCGATGCGCCCCGGGAACGTCGAAGCGTTCTTCCCCGAGGCCAACGTCTTGCTCCCGGGGGGTCGGCGCGACGAAGCGTCGGGCGTGCCCGACTACAACACGGTCGTCGAGATCGTGGCCCGGTGATGTCGCCGGCCGAGCTGCTCGCGCTCTTCGAACGCATCGGCGACGACATCCGCGAGGCGCTCGTCCCGATCACGGGATCGGCGCGGCGCGAGCGCACCGCGAAGCCCGGCCAGTACGCGATCGATCTCGTGGCCGACGCCGTCGCCCTGCGGCACCTGCGCGGGACCGGCCTCGCGGTGCTGAGCGAGGAGTCGGGCCGCACCGGCCCGGCCGAGGCGGCGATCACGATCGTGCTCGATCCGGTCGACGGGTCGAGCAACGCCGCGCGCGACCTCCCGTACTGGGCCACCTCGATGTGCGCGGTCGACGAGCAGGGACCGTTGGCGGCAACCGTGGTCAACCAGGCGACCGCGGTGGCGTGCACCGCGGTCCGGGGCGCGGGGGCATGGCGCGAGGGTCGGCGGCTGGTGTCGTCGAACGTGACCAGGGTCGACGACGCGTTCGTGGCGTTCTCCGGACTGCCGGTCGCGCAGCTTCCGTGGAAGCAGTGCCGCATACTCGGCTCGGCCGCGCTGGCCCTGACCGACGTCGCGACCGGTTCGCTCGACGCGTTCATGGACGCGGGCTCGTGGCACGCGCCCTGGGACTACCTCGGCGGCGCCATGTTGTGCCGCGAGGCGGGAGCCACGGTGCGCGACGCCCAGAGGCAGCGCATCGACATCGTCGACGGGTCGGTGCGCCGCCAGCTCTTCGCCGCCGGCACCGGAGCGTTGATCGACGCCATGACACCATCGGTCGTCCCGTGAGCGACACGCTGGATCTCGACGCGCTCCTCGAGCTCGCCATCGCCGCGTCGCTCGCCGGCGGAGAGATCGTCGTCCGATCCTTCGACGACCCTCCCGAAGCGCGCGCCAAGGCCGTCGGCGACTGGGTGAGCGACGTCGACACGAGCAGCGAACGCGCTGTGCGCGCGATCCTCACCGACGCGGCGCCGACGATCCCCGTGTTCGGCGAGGAGGAGGGCGGCCAGCGGGCCGCGCTCGGATGGATCGTCGATCCCCTCGACGGCACGACGAACTTCCTCCACCACTTCACGGTCGTCGGCGTGTCGATCGGTCTCGTGGCCGACGGCGTGCCGATCGTCGGCGTCGTGCACGCTCCGATGCTGGGCGACACCTACACCTCGGTGCGCGGTGGGGGCGCGCACCGCAACGGAGACCGGCTCTCGGTGAGCAACCGCGCGCCCGAGCAGGCAGTGTGCGCGACCGGGTTCCCCTTCCGGCGCGCCGATCTGCTCCCGGGCTACCTGCCGTCGTTCGAGTCGGCGCTCGCCGCCTTCGAAGACATCCGTCGCGCCGGCGCTGCGAGTCTCGACCTCGCCTGGGTCGCGTCGGGGTCGTTCGACGGCTACTTCGAGCTGGCCCTCGGCCCGTGGGACGTCGCCGCGGGTGCGCTCCTCGTGCAGGAGGCGGGCGGCCGGGTGAGCGACTGGAACGGCGACGGCGGCTCGTGGCTCGACAGCGGCAACATCGTCGTCGGCAACCCCGCGGTGCACGCCCGCATCCTCGACGTCGTCGCGACGGGTCCGTGGGGGCCTGACCCCAGATCACGGGCGTGACGATCTCGGGGTGCTACGACATCTGACGGAATGGTGACCCGCCGCTGGTATCCCGTGCTGCTGTTCGTCGCGATCGCGGCGATGGCGTGGATCGTCGTCGGCATCTCGGTCGACGCGTGGTGGAACGATCCCGCCCACCTGCTCGCCCATCCGGCCATCTATCCGAACCGACCCTTCCTGGAGGGATGGGCCCGATGGGACGCGGAGTGGTACCTCGGGATCGCCCGGTCCGGCTACACCTACTTCGGACCCGATCGGCAGGCATCGGTCGCGTTCTTCCCCGGATACCCGCTCGCGATCCGCGGCGTCGGAGCCGTGATCGGCGACCAAGCCCGCGCGGCGATCCTCGTCACCGTCGCGTGCGGTCTCGGTGTGGCCGTGATGTTCTTCCACTGGTGCGCGGCGCGGATCGGGACCCGTGCCGCGGCGTTCGCGCTCGCGGTGATGCTCACGTATCCGTTTGCGTTCTACCTCTTCGGCGCGGTCTATGGCGACGCCCTGTTCATCGCCGCGGTGCTCGGCGCGTTCCTGTTCCTCGAGAAGGACCAGACGGTCCTCGCCGGCGTGCTCGGCATCGTCGCGACCGCGACGCGTCCCGTGGGTGCCGCCGTGGTCGTCGGGCTCGTCGTCCGCGTGCTCGAACGCGAGGGAGTCCTCGTCGGCTCGCCGTTCACCCGTCTGCGTCCGGCCGGCGATGCCGGAACCACCACGCGCATCCCGTGGTTCCCGCGCCGCTTCGACTTCTCGCGCCTGCGGGTCCGCGACTTCGGGGTGCTGCTGTCGGTCTTGGGTCTCGTTGCCTACGTCGTGTACCTCTGGGACCGGTTCGGCGAGCCGCTCGCGTTCGAGAAGGTCTCCGGCGCTCCCGGGTGGGAGCAATCACCGGGCGTGCACACCTGGTTCAAGCTCGCGCTCGGCTCGCGGCTCCTGCATCCGCCCTACGGCACCCTCGACGTCGGCCTGTTCTTCCAGGCCCTGATCACACTCGGCCTCCTCCTGCTCGTCCCGGCGGTCGTGCGCCGCTTCGGGTGGGGCTACGGCGCCTACGCGCTGGTGATCGTGCTGCTGCCGGCGATCTCCACCAAGGACTTCGGCGGGATGGGTCGTTACGGGCTCGCCGCGTTCCCGTGCCTGGCGGTGGTGGGTGCCTGGCTGGAGCGTCACCCGAGGATCGCCCCCGTGTACCTCGGCGTGAGCGCCGCCGTCATGTTCCTGTGCCTCATCGAGTACTCCCACTGGGTCTATCTGTCCTGATCAGCGGCTCCTGATCCAAGCTCTGGATCCGCCGATGCTCCGCGCCGTCGGGCGGAGGGGTCGATACCCTGGCGCGGTTGGATCCGGCCCGCGAGACCCTCACGATCCTGCTCCCGATGTGGAACGAGGAGGCGATCGTCCCCGCGACGCTGCAGGCCGCCCTCGAGGTGGGGGAGTCGCTCAGCGTCTCGGGTGAGATCGCCGCCTTCGAGGTGCTCGTGGTCG
>JBBQMI010000058.1:0-7857 GCA_038328825.1 Acidimicrobiia bacterium
CAGCGATCGAACCTGAACAACGCGCTGAAGGCGCTTCCGGTGACGCTCAGCGCCTGAGCACCACCCGGGAGCGCCGTCCGTCGAGACGCGTCACGTGGTCGTCGTGGTGGGTGGCACCGTGGTCGTCGTGGTCGGCGGCAACGTGGTCGTGGTGGTGGTCGTCGTCGTGGTGGTCGACGTCGTGGTCGTCGACGACGTGGTCGTCGTGGTCGCGCCGGTGCTCACCTTGAGCACCACGACCGAACCCTTGGCTGCCCTCGCGGTCGCGTTCGGCGACTGGTCGAACACGAGGTTGGCCGCGAACTGGTCGTTGGGCTCGTTCACTGTCGACGGGCTCAGCCCGGCCGCCCGGATCGCGGCCTGCGCGGCGCCGACCGGTTGGCCCACCACTGCGGGGACGTCGACCTGGACCTTCTTGTCGTTGCTGTCCTGCGTCACGGCCCAGAACACGAGGCCGGCCACGACGAGGCCGATCACGACGAGCGCGCCGATGATCCAGCCCGTCTTGCTCGACTTCTCGGGCTCGGGCGCAGGGACCGCGGGCAGGATGCTCGTCTTGGCCTCGGGCACGGTCGTGACGACCACGGGAGCGGTCGCGGCGACCCCCGGGACCGCGAGCGTGGCCGAGAGCCGGTGCAGGTCGGCGGCGACGTCGGCGCCGCTCGAGTAGCGCCGCGCCGGGTCGGTCTCGAGCAACCGCTCGATGATCCCGTCGAGGGCCGGGGGCACACCCGTCGCGTGCGTCGACGGCGGTGCGGGCCGTTCCCGGAGCTTGCGTTCGGTGAGGGTGACCACGTCGTTCGCGACGAACGGCGGGCTGCCGGTGACGGCCTCGTAGAGGATCGCGCCGAGCGCGTAGAGGTCGCTGCGCGCGTCGGCCGGGGTGCCCTGGAGCTGTTCGGGTGCGGCGTACTGCGCCGCGGTCACGCCGGCACCGGCGCTCGCGAACCCGGCGAGGCCCGCGGCCGCGGTGCCGAAGTCGCAGAGCTTCACGTCACCGGTGCGGGCGAGGAGCACGTCGCTCGGGGTGAGACCGCCGTGGACGATTCCGGCACGGTGCGCACCGTCGAGTCCCTCGGCCACCGACGCGCCGATCGCGGCGGCGCGTTCGGGCGCGAGCCGGCGGGCTTCGCGGACCGTGTCGGCCAGGTTGGTCCCGTCGACGTACTCCATCGCCACGAACGCGGTGCCGGCGTCATCGCCCCAGTCGTAGACCGTGACCACGTGCGGGTCGCGCACGGTGGCCGAGGCCGTGGCTGCCTGCCGGAATCGGTCGACGACCTGCGGATCGGCGGCGAGATCGGCGCTGAGCACCTTGACCGCGACCGGACGGTCGAGATCGCGGTCGTGGGCGAGGAAGACCTCGGCCGCGGGCGACACGGCGAGGCGCTCCCGCAGCTCGTAGCGGCCGGCGAGGGGTCCGGGGGGAACTTGTGTCATGACGCGGACGGTAGTCGCAGCGGCGCCGCCGTCGCCGGACCCGATCCGGTCCGGTCCGGTGATTCCTCCGCCGTGCTCAGCCGCTCTTCGACGCAAGGTACGCGAGCAGGGCGAACCCGAGCACGAACGCGAGACCCACTGCCTCGCGGCCGTCTTCGTACGCCGCGGGCATCATCACCGCCGCGAGCATCGTGAGGATCGTCCCCGCCGCGAACGCCTGGATCGCGCCGAGCACCGCCGGCGACGCGTCGGCGAGGAACAGATGGCCGAGCGCGGCCGCGATCCCACCCGCGACAGCGATCGCGCTCCACAGTCCGATGACCTTCGCGGTCGACCACCCGGCGCGGGTGAAGCCCGGCGTCGAGGCCATCCCCTCGGGAAGGTTCGACGCGAGCACCGCGATGACGATGGCGACGCTCACCGTCCCGCCCGAGATCAGAGAGATCGCGATGGCGATCGACTCGGGGATGCCGTCGAGCAGGGCACCGAGCGCGATGCCCGTCGACGCGTGCTCACCCAGCGGTGCTCGGCGGGCGACGAGCCGGTCGGCGACGAAGAAGGTGATCGCCCCGACTCCGAGCCAGATCCCGGTCGTCTCCGATCCGGCCTCCCGGAATGCCGGCACCGAGAGCTCGAACGCAGCCGCGGCGACGAGCGCGCCGGCGCCGAAGCCGCTGACGAGACCGAGGAGGCGGCGCGGGACCGCGAACCAGATCGTGAGGAGCGCGCCGAGGATCAGCGACGCCTGACCGAACAACGCCCAGAGCCCCGCTTCCAGCACCGGCGCAACCTAGCGCCGCGACCGTCGGTCAGAGTGTGGCGTCGGCGATGAGCTCTTCGAGGTAGCGGTCGTCCCACCAGGAGATCTGGAGCTGCTTGGCGCGACGGAAGTAGAGCTGCACGTCGTACTCGATCGTGAACCCGACGCCGCCGAACACCTGTTGGGCCATGGCGGTCACGTCGCGAAACGTCGTCGCGTTGAAGAGCTTCGCCATCGGCGCGAGCCGGTCGACGGCTCGGTCGTTGGCGCGTGCCCACGCGGCCTCGTGGACGAGGATCGCACCGCCCTCGACGGTGGTCGATGCGTCGGCGAGGTAGTGGGAGATCGCCTGGAACGCGCCGAGCGGCTTGTCGAACTGTTCGCGGTCCTTCGCGTACTGGACCGTGATCTCGAGCGCGTACGCGGCGCCGCCGGCCGCGAGCGCGCCCTGCAGGATGATGCCGTCGAGCATCGTCTCGTGCCACGTCGCCCACCCCGAACCGGCACCGCCGACGCGCTCGGCGGCCACGCTCGCGAAGGAGACCTGGTACTGCGTGTCGGATGCGATCGTCTTCTGCTGGTCGAGGGTGATTCCCGCGGCGGCGGCGTCGACGAGGAACAGATCGACAGCGTCGTCGGTGCGGGCGAGCACGAGGAAGCGCGTCGCCGCTGCGGCGAAGGGCACGTGCCACTTCACGCCGTCGATCACGAACCCGTCGCCGTCGGCTCGGGCCTCGACCGCCACGCTTTTGGGCCCGAAGCCGCGCTCGGGCTCGAGCCACGCGACGGTGACGATCTCGTCGCCGGAGGCGATCTTCGGCAGCCATGCCGACTTCTGGGCCTCGGAGCCGCCGCGCAGGATCGCCCCGCCGCTCATGACCGCGCTCACGAAGTGCGGCGACGGCGCGAGCGACCGGCCGAACTCCTCGTAGACCACGGTCGCGTCGAGGATCGACATGCCGGAGCCGCCGTACTCCACCGGGAGCGTCAGTCCGATGAGGTCGAGCTCGCCGAGCTGCTTCCACAGTTCGGCCGGGTAGCCCGTCGGGTCGTCTTCCAGGGCGCGCACGGTGTCGAGCGGCGCGTACGAGCCGCACACGCCGCGCACCATCTCGCGGAGCATGTCCTGCTCTTCGGAGAAGCTGAGATCCATCGTGTCCTCTTGTCGGGTGGTGGGGAGCTGATCAGGGTCGCCACGCGTCGCCGCGTCGCGTCCAGGGGTTGTCGTCGTCGGATGTGGGGAGCGCGACGCGCACCGAGCAGTCGGTCTTGAGGTCACCGTCGACCGAGAGCGTCACGAGGAGCGACGCCCATCCGCAGCCGGTGTCGTCGGTGGCGACGCCTTCCACGCTCGCGGCGACGACCATCGTGTCGCCCGGGAAGACCGACCCCAACATCTTGAACTTCATGCGTCCGAGCCGGCCCTTCGGTCCGGTCCAGTCGGTCACGTAGCGCTCGAACCACGCGGCCTGGTTCGGGGTGTTCATGAAGATGTCCTGGGTGCCGTTGCGGTTGACCGCGAAGTCGTGGTCGTGGTGCATCGGTCGCCAGTCGCGGCTCGCGAGCGCACCGAGCACGATCGTGGTCGCGGTCACGTCGTAGCGCAGCTCCGGGAGCACGTCGCCCTGGTGCACGTCGTCGAGCTTCAAGCCGACCCCCGCTTGTAGCCGAACCCGGTGTACGACTCGACGCCGACGAGGTCGCCGTGCTGGTTCACGTACTCCACGTCGATCACCCAGAAGCGACCGGCGCCCAGCTTGGTGGTCTTGGGCTCGCTCACCGACCGCAGCACCTGCCGGCTCGTGATCACGTCACCGATCCGGACCGGGTCGTGGAACACGATCGTGTTGTCGGAGATCACGGCCTCAGGGAGGTCGTAGTGGGCCTTGAGGTCGAAGTGGACCTGGAGCGGAACCGCCGGCTCGCTGCGACCCGGCGACCAGTTGTGGGGTCGGAACCAGACCGACAGCATCGTCGGTGGGGCGATCGGGCCGTCGGTGATCTCGGCGGCGACGGCGGCGTCCCAGAACAGGGGATTGCGGTTCTCGACCGACGAGCACGTCGTGGAGATGTAGCCCTGCTCCACGGGGAACTCGCCGACCTCCTCGTACTGCGGGACGCCGATGAGCTCGGTGATGTCGCTCACGCGATGGCTCCTACGGATCGGAGGGCGGCGATGGCATCGGGCTCGACGCCGGCTGACGCGAGGAGGGTGTCGGTGTCTGTGATGGTCGCCTCGCGCACCTCGACGGTGGGTTGCTCGCGGTCCATGCCGGCGAGCACCCAGCCGACCTGACGGAAGTCGCCGTGGCCGTCGGCGTGCGCGCCGGCGAAGGCCCCGCGCGCGACGAGGTGGGGATCCTCGACCAGCTCGGGCACGGTGTTCACCGCGCTCACGCACGTGTCGGCCGGGCCGAGCGTCGCGACCCAGTCGTCGCGGTCGCGGGTCGCGAACGCGGCACGGAAGTCGGCGCGGATCTTCGGCTGGGCGTCGTCGTCGTTCTGGTGCGCGGCCCACTGCTCGCACCCGAGCTCGCGGCACAGGTTGGCGTAGAAGCGCGGTTCGATAGCACCGACCGCGAGCCACCTGCCGTCGCGACAGGGATACACGTCGTAGCAGGCGTATCGACCGGTGAGGAGATCGTGGCGGGGCCCCGGTACCGCGCCGGTGGCGAGGTACTCGTCGATGTTGAGCGACATGAGCGCGAGCACTCCATCGGCGACCGACACGTCGAGGTAGGCACCCTCGCCGGTCGCGCCGCGGTGCACGAGCGCGGCGAGGATCGCGATCACGGCGTGCATGCCGCCGCCCGCACCGTCGCCGATCGTCGCACCCGGGAGCGCGGGACCGCCGTTGGCGTCGCGGCCCGAGCAGTCGAGGTAGCCACCGAGGGCGAGGTAGTTGAGGTCGTGGCCGGCCCACTGAGACGACGGTCCGTCCTGGCCGTAGCCACTGGTTGAGCAGTAGACGATGCGCTCGTTCACCGCGTGCACGGCGTCGTACCCGATGCCGAGGCGCTCGACGACTCCGGGGCGGAACGACTCGATGACCACGTCGGCGGTGGCGGCGAGGCGGAGGAAGGCGTCGCGACCGGCGTCGCTCTTCAGGTCGAACAGGGCGCGCTGCATGTTGCGGTGGCCGGCGTAGGCGTAGAAGGGCGGCGTGATCTGCACGCCGCCGTCTTTCGGCGTCGGCCCGATCTTCACGACCGTCGCGCCGTAGTCGGCCAGCCAGCGCGACGTGCGCGCCGCCGGCCCGACGCTCGCGAGGTCGAGCACGGTCACTCCCTCCAGCAGAGGGCTCGTCGCCATCTCAGATCGCTCCACTCGCTGGTCGGCGCCTGGCGCGCTCGTCTCCGAGGTCGGTCCGCTCGCTCCGCATGCTCAGAAGTTCTTCGGGAGACCGAGCCCGCGTCGGGCGATGATGTTCTTCTGGATCTCCGAGGACCCCCCGCCGATCGTGTCGATCACGGTGTAGCGGTACGTCGACTCCGAGCGACCGGCCATCGGCGCTTCCTCGGTACGCACCCGGAGCTGGGTGCCGGGCGCGCCGAGGTCCATCGATGCGTTCGCGAGCCGCCGCGAGAACTCCGTCGCGAACAGCTTGTACTGCGACGACTCGATCGTCGGTGGTGGCGCGCCTTCGACCTTCTCGGCCTTCACCGACTCGTCGACCACTCGCAGGCCGAGGACGCGCGCGACCTCGGCGTCGGTGTGCAGCCGCGCGAGGCGCTGACGCACGACCGGATCGTCGCGGAGGGGCTCGCCGTCTCGGGTCGCCGTGCGCACGTAGTCGGTGAGGAGGTCGAGACGTTGCTCGATTGGGGAGAACGTGAACATCGTGAAGCGCTCGAGGTCGAGTGCCTGCGAGATGTACTGGAAGCCCTTCCCGACCTCGCCGACCACGTACTCGTCGGGCACGAACACGTCTTCGATGAACACCTCGTTGGTGCGCTCGTCGCCCATCGTCCAGATCCCGCGGATCTCCACGCCGGGCTGGTCGAGCGGCACGAGCATCAGCGTGATGCCGCGGTGCTTCTCGTTCGGGTCGGTGCGGGTGCCGAGCCAGTACCACTCGGCGAAGTGGGCCGACGTCGTCCACGTCTTCTGCCCGTTGAGCAACCACCCTGTCTTGCCGTCGCGCTCGGCCGGCACCGCCTTGAGCCGCATCGACGCGGCGTCGGACCCGGCGTTGGGCTCGCTGTAGCCGACGGCGAACTCGACGTCGTTGGCGAGGATCATCGGCAGGAACTTCTCCTTGAGGAAGTCGTTGCCGTGCGCGATGAGCGTCTTGCCGATGATGCCGACGCCCTTGCCGATCTGCGGTCCGCCGCGACCCGCGAGCGCCTCGTTGAGGATGAACTCGTAGACACCCTCACCCTCGGAGCCGCCGTACTCCTTCGGCCACGTGAGACCGAGCCAACCGTGCTCGCCGAGCGCCTTCATGAACGCCCGGCGCTTCGGCGTGTCGACGATCTGGGCCATGTTCTCCCGGGTGACATCGAACACCTCGGGATCGTCGTGGTCGTCGAGGTACTGCTCGACCTCGGCGGCGAAATCGATCTGTTCAGGTGAGAAGTCGAAGTCCATGCGCTGCTCCGGGGCCTACGGGCAAATCTGACGAGCCGTCAGATCCTAGGTCCCCACTCGTTTCGGGTCACAAAGGCTCGAGATGGAGGCGGAGGTGCCCGAGGTGGTCACGGGTCGTGGACGGGTGGGCGATCGAGGCACCGCAGCCGGAATCGACCATCGAGGTGGTCAGATGACTCCGGCGTCGAGGAGCTTGGCCAGGTCGGCGTCGGAGAGGTCGAGCTCCTCGCGCAGGATCGCAGCGGTGTGCTCGCCGACCCACGGCACCCGGGTCTCGGGCCCTTCGGCCACCTTCGACATCTTCACCGGGTTCCCCGGGATCAGGACCGGCTCGGCGACGCCGTCGGAGCGGGGCATCTCCACGAGCATGTTGCGGGCGGAGACGTGCTCGTCGGCGATCACGTCGGGCGCCGAGTTGCTCGGCCCCGCCGCGATCCCCACCTCGGTGAGTGCCCGTGCGGCCTCGAGCTTCGTGCGCCCAGCGGCCCACGCCTCGACCGCGGGTCGGATCACCGTCTCGAGGTGCTCCGGGTACCCGGCGCGCGTGGCGAAGCGGGGATCCGTCTTCCACTCGGGGTGACCGACGAGGTCGGCGAGCTTCTCGAACTGGTGCTCGCGCACGATCTGCACGACCACGTAGCCGTCGGACGCGCGGAAGCCGTCGAGGATCATCTGGAGACCCTTGCCCGGCTCGGGCCGCACCCCGAGCGACCAGAAGTTGGTGACGACGTCGGTCATCGCGATCACCGCGTCGAGCATCGCGACGTCGACGTACTGGCCCTCACCCGTGCGGTCACGGTGGCGGAGCGCGGCGAGGATGCCGATGGTGGCGAAGAGCGCGGAGGAGATGTCGCCGAGCGCGCCGACCGGGTTGGCGACCGGCGGCTGGTCGGGTCCGGCCTTCCACTCGTAGATCCCCGACATCGCCTCGACGATCGACGCGTACGCGGGCCAGTCGCGGTAGGGGGTGGCGACCGTGTTGCCGAAGCCGGAGAGCGACACGTAGATCGCCCGCGGGTTGCCCTCGGCGATCGCGTCGTAGCCGAGGCCCATGCGGTCCATGGTCC